>CAJMRA010000038.1 GCA_905215675.1 uncultured bacterium
GAAGCCCGCCTCCCGCCTGCTCGCGCAGTGCGCGCGCATGGCGCGTCACCGCCTCGTAATGCGCGCGAATGCCCTGCAACAGCCTGTCCTGCTTGTCCTCGGGGCTTTCCCCGTCGCTGACCGTCCGTATATCCCGATCGCGCAGATAGGGAACGGCGCAGACAATCAGCTCGGGCGCGCCCTGCGCATCCCGCAGGAGCAATACCTCGTCCTGCGGATGCCTGCCCGTTCCCACCACATGCACGTGCATGGCGCTGAGCAGGGCGCGGGGCGCTTCAAGAAAGGACGGGGAATCATGGTTTCCCGCCGTGACGACCACATGACGGCAGCAGGACGTCGTCGCCATGTCGTGCAGAAAGCCGTAGTACAGTTCCTGCGCCCTGTTGCCGGGCGTGGCGGTATCGAAGACGTCGCCCGCCACGATGACGATGGCAACCTGCTTTTCCCGAACCGTGCCGACAAGCCAGTCGAGAAAGGCCCGGCTTTCCTCATACCGCGAACGCCCGTACAGCTGGCGGCCCAGATGCCAGTCGGAAGTATGTAACAGATACGGCATCCCCTTATCTCCATCATGAGCGCTTCGCCTGTGAAAAAGGAAAAACGCGAGGCGGCGGGCACAGCGCGGCAAGACCCGAAGCGAACGGAAAAAGGCGCTTTTTCCGCAAAATGACAGCCGTCTGACAAGCCGACGTCGAACGCCGCTCCCCGCCCCGGCCTCCGCCGGAAGAGGAGCGGACCGAAGAAACGGTCCCCCCTTGCCCTGCGCGGAAGCTTCGCATATTTTCAGAAGAAAACCATAAAGACAAGAGGAAAAGCAATGAAGCTCCTTTATGTCACCGACGTCTTCTGTCCCTGGTGCTACGGTTTCATTCCCGTCATGCGGCGTCTTGTCCGGGAGCATCCCTCCCTTCCGATCCGCGTTCTGGGCGGCAATCTCATGGATCAGCCGCAGCGTCTTTCCGAAATGCTGGAAGAACATCCGACCATTCCCGCCTTTTTTGAGCGCCTTGAGCAGACGACGGGCCAGAGTACCGCACGCTTCCGGGAACTGCTCTCCGCCGTGCCCGGCGACTCGTCGCGGGACTGGCTGATGCATTCCGCGGCCATGAATTTGCCGCTTGCCGCCTTGCGGCGGCTGGCTCCGGGACATGAACTCGCCCAGATGGAGGCCTTTGAGGAAAGTTTTTATGCCGGGGCGCAAAACGTCATGGACCCGCGCTTCTGGAACGAAGTGGCGGCACGCTGGAATATTGCCCCGGCGGCATTGCAGGCGGCGCTGCACCAGGAGGACGTGCGCCTGGCCGCCGCGCGGGATGCCCGGGAAGCGGAAGACATCATGGGAGAATTCTGCCTTTATCCGACCCTCTATCTGGAACGCGGCACGCAACGGACGCTGCTTGCCCGCGGTTATGTCCCCTACGAAACCGTGAACGGCGCCCTTGAAGCGGCCCTTGCCGGAGCGCCCCGGCAGGAGACGATCCCCGAAGGGGCCGCCTGCGGCCTTGACGGGCATTGCGACGTGAACGCCGAGCCCGGGGCAACATTCCGGGGATAAAAAAGCCGTCCAGCGCTCCGGACGACCATTTCCCGTGTGAAACCCGTCGCGTTTCAAGCCATACGCCCTGTCGTTTCGCGGAAAAAACGCTGTTTTTCCGCTCAATTCCGGCCGTGTGGCGCTACCGCCCCGCGTTTTTCCCGTTTCAAAGGCAAAACGCTCTATAAGAAAAGAAAAATCAGCCGATACCCCTCGGAAAAGGGATTGTTCCCGAATTTTTCCCGTATCTCACACGCTGCTTCAAAATTTTTGCCAAAGGATTACGCCGTGAAATTATCTACGCAAATCGGGACGAGCATGAGCGCTCTTGCGGCGCTTGTCATCGTGATGGGAAGCTTTTTGTTATACCAGATGCAAAAACTGAATGACGCCACCGCCGTCATTTCGGCATCACGTCTTCCGATTATCACGGATATGGGAACGCTCAATACGGCGGTAGCCAATTATCGACGACTCCAGTACGTGCAGATCACCTCCAAAGACGGCACTCAGGTGGAAAATGCCGAAGAAATGCTCAAGGAGGAACGGCACAAGCTGGAAGAGGCCATCGAGCATGTGCGGAGCCGCCTGCAAACCCCCGCGGGCAAGGCCGTTTTTGCCGAAGTCATCAAGAACAGCAAAGTCTTTTTTGAAGGCGGCGATCGTCTGCTGGCGGCGGCTGACGCCGGACGCAAGGAGGAAGCCTACAACCTGCTGTTCGGAGAAACCAAGACCTCTTTTGAAACGCTTTGCGCTTCCATCGAAAAGAGCATCGCTTCCGTGCAGCAGTTTTCCCATGAACTGGCGGACGAAGCCGACGCGCTCTTTCAGATGTCCCGCATGAGCGGTATTGCGCTGATCATCATCGCCCTGCTCGCCTCGACGGGACTCACCCTGCTCATCGTCCGCCATGTCGGCAGACAGCTCGGCAAGGACCCGTCCGAATTGCGCGATATCGCCCTGAGGGTCGTCAACGGCGACTACGCCATTGACGACGGCAAGCCCAAGGCCGGCGTCTATGCCGCCATCGTCAGCATGGTCGAGGCCCTGCGTAACAATATAGACGCGGCCAGACGGGAATCCGAAAATGCCCGCCGCCAGACCGCCAAGGCGGAAGAAGCCGTGGCGCGCGCGGAAGAGGCGCAGCGGCAGGCGCAGGACAAGAGTTCGGCCATGAGTTCCATTGCGGATCGGCTGGCCTCCATGAGCGAAGTCATGGCCTCGGCCTCATCGCAACTGGCCTCCCAGATCAGCCAGGCGGACACGAGTTCGCAGGAATCCTCCACCCGTCTGAGCGAGGCGGCCGCCGCAATCAGCCAGATGAACACGTCCGTCGGCGAAGTGGCGTCCAATGCCTCCGCGGCGGCCCAGGCCTCGACGGCCACCAAGGAAAAGGCCGAAGCCGGCGCACGGATTGTGGAAAAGGTCGTGCACAGCATTGATGAAGTCCATCAGGTCAGCATCGCGCTGAAAAAGGATATGGAACAGCTCAACGCCCATGCGCAGGCCATCAACGACATCATGGTGGTCATTTCCGATATCGCCGATCAGACAAACCTGCTGGCCCTGAACGCGGCCATCGAGGCCGCCCGCGCCGGAGAGGCCGGACGCGGCTTTGCCGTCGTTGCGGATGAAGTCAGAAAGCTCGCGGAAAAGACCATGTCGTCAACGCAGGACGTGGCGACGGCAATCCGGGCCATTCAGGGCAGCACGGAAAAGAGCGTTCGCGCCATGGAATCCGCGGCGCAGAAAGTGGGAGAAGCCAACCAGTATGCCGGAGAATCCGGCAAGGCCTTGCAGGAAATCGTGACCACGGTGGAGAACGCCGCCATGCAGGTCCATGCCATTGCCACTGCCAGCGAGGAACAGTCCGCCGCCAGCGAAGAAATCAACCACGGCATCATTCAGGTGGACGGCATGGCCAAGCAGAGCCTTGCCGCCATGAATCAGGCGGCGCAGGCCGTGGAACAGCTGGTCAGCCAGGCCGGAACGCTCAATGCCCTCGTGCATGAGCTGCGCAGCGCCTAACTAATCGGGAAAACGGCGTTTTTCCCGCAAAGTGACAGCCCGTATGGTTTGAAACGCATAGCGTTTCAAACTGAAATTGCTCCGGGAGGGATTGACGTTCCGGGGGATTGAGGATAAAAGCAGGCTGCATTCAGCGGGCAGTTAGCTCAGTTGGTTGAGCACCGCCCTTACAAGGCGGGGGCCACAGGTTCAAGTCCTGTACTGCCCACCAAGGAACTCAAGGGGTTATGACTTCGGTCATAACCCTTTTTGTTTATGAGGCGTACACATCCGCGCACACGCGCCCCCATGCTGAAAATGCTCCGGGATGAAAAACGACAGGCCCCTGTCCGGTATTCCGGCAGGGGCCCGCTTCGGCGGCGCGCGCATCCCGTATCAGGCGGGACGGCTCCGGGCCGTGCCCGGACGCCGACGCTGAAAGGGGGTCAGAATCAGGCAGGCTCCACAGGGCTTTCCGTCGGCACTTCCACTCCCTGAAGGGCAACCGCGACAGCGGATTGAGGCGTCACGCCCTCATCGTAGCCGTACATGGCATAGTGTGTGACGGGATCAAGGCCCGCATCCCGGAATACCTGCGCCAGCTGCTCCACGGTCGAGACGCCCCCCGTACCCTGAAGCTGTGCCAGCTTATCGGCATAATAGGCCGACGTATCAAAATTCCTGCCGGGATCAATGCCCAGTTCTCCGTCCGCGTTGCGCTCATAGGCGCCGTACAGATGATAATGCTCCCATGTCGTCATGCCGGCGGCCTCAATGGCGGCCCTGACATCCTCAACGGTGACGGGCGTATCTACGGACGCATCCGCATTCATGGCCGCCGTCTTGTTGAGCAGATACTGCTGCTCATCAAAGAAACTTGCCTGAAAACGCTCCACATAGCCCGCTTCGGGAACAAAGCCCGCGGACGTGCCGTCAGGAGAAAGGCCTTCCTTATAGCCGTACAGCGCATAGTGCGTCACGGGGTCCAGGCCCGCGGCCTGGAACGTCTGCATGATGCCTTGCAGATCGGCATCCAGATACCCGCTGCGATGCATCTGTTCCACCTTCTGGGTAAAATACCCCTCCACGTCGAAGCCGGTTCCGGGATTGATGCCGCGACTGCCGTCCGCAGCCGTCTCAAAGGCGCCATACGTCATGAAATGACTCAGGGGCGTCATACCGGCGTCAGCAATGGCAAGAGCCACGGCGTCGCTGGTGACAAAGCTGCCCGCGTTCTGGGCGTTCATTGCCGCGGCCTTGTTTGCCAGATATGTCTGCTCGTCAAAGAACGCATCCAGCGCAAGCCGGCTGTCATCCTGCCCATAGAAGCCCGTATATTCCTGACGGGCAATGCGATCGCCAAGGTCAATGGAGTCCTGAACACGATTCGCCATATCCGCCCCCAGCGCGGACAGGGAGTCATGCTGCAAGGCTGTGCCGAAGATCCTCATGGCGGTATCGGCGGACATTTCTCCGTCGGTGAACTGCACATGCTCTATTTTACCGGCCCCGAAATAGTCGGCAATCAGGCATTTCATCCCCGCAAGCTCCATATAGAGATGGCGCTCATCCACAATGGACATATACCCGTAGGGCGCGAGCAGGGACGTATAATCTATGGAAAAAGGAATTTTCAGGCTGTCATCTCCCTGAACATCCCTGATAAGCGCGATGGAATTGGTATCCAGTTCATAAACGTCGTTGCCGGTGCCCCCGTAGAGGGAAACATACTCATTCAGATCAAACTGATTGCCGCCGGAAAGCCTGTCGTCACCGGAAAGCCCGGCAATATACGATCCGTCGGGAGAGGCGGCGTCAAGCTGCAGGTTGTTTTCCAGATTATCCCCGATAAGTACCGTCTTTGCCATTATATCCTCCTTGCCCTTGTCATGCGGGCAGTTTTTTCAGCGGCAAGCCTTCGCCCGGCCTTGCGTCTGAGAGCATTTTCAGTTTGAAACGCAACGCGTTTCACCATACGGCCTGTCGTTTCTCTGCGAGCATGCGGCTCATTTCGACAATGCGCCGCATACAGAAATAGTCATTGTATCGCCCGCCTTACGCGGGCATATGCGCCGGATGCCCCTCAGGGCTCTCGACGCACCGGGGGAAAAACCGTGCCCATGATAGCACTCGCCATGCGGGAGCGGCAAGCCCGGCCTCCCGGCAACCGCCGTCACGCGGACGCCCGCTGTTGCCTTGCCGTCATCCCGTCCCGGCCGTGCGGCGTGCGTCCGGCAACGAAAAAGCCCCGCAGGGCGGGGCTTTTTCGTCATGATCCTTATGCGTCCTTTGCCGGTTGCGCCGACGCGCGACAGGTACATGAGGGACTCAGCGTTCCGTCATTGCAGACAACGCGCCCGCCGGAACACTGGCCGGACATGCCGCCATGCCATGAACAGCAGCCGCGACCGGCTTCCAGCCGGGCGTCATCCCACGGCAGCGCGGCGTCCGCATCCCGGTTGCACGGCATCTGTTCTTCGAAAAATCTACCTTCATCGTTCGCATGAACATGCACAGGGGCGCAGACGGCAAGGACGACAAGGACGGCAAGCCACCCGCATGCAGCCCGGAAAAACATTTTCATTCAAGCCTCCTTTTTTCCAGGAGGCTATATAGAAAATATGAATCAATCAATAAAAAAATCGATTTTTTAGGATATATTTTTACATATTTATTATAACATGCCGTAACAATTATTGTTATTCCCGGCCTCAGCGCCCCGGCAACGCAGGAAAGGGCCCCCTCCCCCGCATCCCGGAGCGACGCACGCCGGGCCCGCCGGGCTTCAGGACTGATGGTACGGCAGCTGTCCCGCCAGAGGTTCAAAATTTTCCCTTTCGGGGAAATAGGCCAGCAGCGCCATGGCGTGCATATCGAAATACCAGGCGTGGAGCGACAGGGCATGGCGCGCGACCCTCTCCCTGATCCAGTCATACGAAAGCAGGTTCTCGACGGACTGGAGTACAGACGCCTCTTCGCAATGGCGGCGTTGCGTCTCCATATCCTCATCCAGAATTTCGGGATTCAGCCGTTGCAGGGCGGGCGAGGCCAGCGCTATCCAGGATGGGATATGACAGTCATGGGAGGTCAGTCCGGGATCAAGCAGGGCGTGGATTCCGCCGCAATCCGAATGACCGAGCACAATAATATGCTCCACCCGCAAATGGCGCACGCCATATTCCAGCGCCGCCGCCACGGAATCGCAGGCGGTCGTCTGCGAGCTGTGCGGCACAAGGTTGGCCACATTGCGCACCACAAAAATATCCCCGGGATTGCAGCCCATCAGGATGGCCGGGTCCACGCGGGAATCCGAACAGGCTATCACTAGGGCGTGCGGATTCTGGCCCCGGCGCAGCGTATCGTACAGATCGTTTTCCGCGTCGTAGTAAAAATTACGAAAATTTGCAAAGCCCTGAATAAACTGATGAAAATTCCTCATACTTCCTCGTTGTCTTTTCCATCGGACGCAACATGCGGCGGCCTTTTGCGGCCTTTTTCCGCGACGGACGCCGCGCGGCATCGCCGGAATTCATGCGGTCTGCTTCGGAAGAGCAGCCGCAACATGCTCTCTAGAGCAATTGAAACGCTCTCATCCGCCTATTCGCCTTCCGTCAGGGTGTCGTCCAGACCGAAGGTCTCGTAAAATGCCCGTTCCGCCCTGGAATCCCCGATGAGATAGATTTCCTCTCCCGCGGCAAAGACATGCCGCGGATCCGGATTGATATGCAGCTCGCCCTGCGCATCGCGCAGGGCGACGACACTGCAATGGGTCCTGCTGCGAATGCCGCTCGACATGAGCTCCTTGCCGTCAAGACGTTTGCCGACAGTGCTGCGAAAGATATTCAGGCCTTCATTGATCATCGTCACCTTGCCCGGCGCAAGCAGGTTGATGATACTGCTTGTGACCATGGAAGCCAGCGACAGCACGAGATCGGCCCCCGCCGCATGCAGGATGCCGACATTGCGATCCAGCGTCGCACGGCTGATGATCTGGATATCCTCGCGCAGGCGGCGGCAATACAGGGTGAGATAAATATTCGTATCGTCGTCATGCGTCGTGATGATGACCGACGGAGCCGTGCGAATCCCCGCCTTCTCCAGCACGTCGATATCCGCGGCGTCGCCGACAATCATGCGATCCGGATGAATCTGCCGCTTTACATTCTTGTCGACAATCCGGTATTGCCGCCCTCCGGCTTCCAGCTGTTGCGCCGCGGCCAGTCCCACACGTCCGCAGCCCAGAATCAGAACCGGGGCGTCCTCATTGAGGGGCTGGTGCGTTCTGCCGGATGCCAGCAGACGATTGACCGCCTCGATCTGGGCTTCCGTACCGGCGATGACCATCACCATGGTGCTGGTAAATCTGGTCGTCGCCGTCGGCAGCACGAATTTTCCCCGTTCCTGCAGGCCCACCACATTGGCTCCGGTGAGCTGACGCAAGCCGCATTCGCTCAGGGACTTGCCCACCAGCCGGGTCCGCATGACGGGAGCCTCCGCCACGGCCAGTTCCTTGAAGCGGCTTATGACGCTGGATTGCGCGTCGCCGTTGAGAACCCTGCGGGCCAGCGCCTCTCCCAGCAATTTGTGAAACTGAAAGACATGACTGCAACCGGCCAGTTGCAGGATGTCAATGGCGTCGTCGCTCTGTACGCCCGCCACGATCGGCACGTGCCTGTCCACATCGCGGGCGGTGAAAACGATGTTGGTATTGCGCACGTCGCTGTCGAGCACAACCATCATGGCCGCGGCCGACAGACGCAGCTTGCGGTACACGTCGCCGGAGTCATGCTCCCCGGCGACGGCTTCATAGCCCTGATCCAGCAGGTCCAGCGTGGTCTGGCTGTCGTGACTGAGGATGACGCAGCGCGCGCCGTAGTTTTTCAGATCGTCAACGAGGTTGAGCGCAAGGGGATCGGGACTGACGACAATGATGTGCCCCTTGACCTCCGGGGGAAGCGAACGGGGAGTATGTCCCTTTTTCTGAATTTCCAGCCACGGCGCATAAAAGAATTGAATGAAGGTGAACGGCAGCATGATCAGAAGCAGCAGAACGCCGGACAGGAGAACCACAATGGAAAAGACACGTCCCAGATCGGATGTGAAGGTGATGTCGCCGAAGCCCAGGGTGGACATGACGGTCAGCGTCCAGTAAACGCCCGTAACCCAGGAGTAGCTGCGCTGCTCATATTCCATGATGTAGTGGAACAGAATGCTGTAAACGGCAATCAGCGCCAGCAGCATGACGATGAAACGCAACAGGAAGCCCATATTGCGGCGCATGCTTTTCTGCTGCATGAACAACGAGATCTGGGAAGTAAGAAATTTCATGGCAACTCGCTGAAGCGTTTTACCCTTGCAAAAGGAAAAGTACGGGAAAGGGAGCTGACAAACCGCGCTGTTTCCGCGAAACGACAGGCCGTATGGTTTGAAGCGCAACGCGTTGCAAACTGCAATTGCTCCAGAAAAAGGCAACGACGACGGCATCGCCTGCCCAAGTCATGTTGTCATCAATCGTCGGCTCTCCGTCAAGCAAAAGAACGGGCGGTGGCATGCGCGGGAACGACGCGCCGTGCCGCTTCCCGCTTGTGCCCGGCCAAAAAATAAAATAATAGATATAAAAATATTTCACCAACCGGCAATACCGCTTTCCCGACGACTCTTTGCAATGTGTAAAGGATACTGCTTTTCGGAAAAAAGTATTTGCCCTTTTTACAACCAAATGGTATTAAAAATCTATGAAAAGTTTTTTTGACATGGCCATTGAAACGCTGATCAGGGCACGAAACAGCGCCGGGAGCACCGCCAAGCTGGCGGAAATGACCGGCGTAAATCCGGTGACGTTGGGCCGCTGGATTTCAGGGGAACGCAAACCCACGTTGAACGAGTTGAGCAAGGTCTTTGACCTGCTGGGCATCAGTCTTTCCCAGACCGCCGTGGATGTGACCCAGTATGCCATGATACCAAAAGTCAATGCCAAGGCCGGAGCCGGCAGCTCGCTGATCACCACGGATGCCGTTTTGGGCTTCTACGCCTTCAGCCATGCCTTCCTGCACAGTATCGGCGTCCAGGCAAAGGATGCGCTGCTGATGGATGTCATCGGGGACTCCATGGAACCGCTCATCAGCGACGGAGACGCCATTCTTGTGGACACCTCCGCCCGCAAGCCGCAGGATGGTAAAATCTTTCTGGTCGGTCTGGGAGAGGAGCTGCTTGTCAAGCGTCTGCAAAAAAGTCCTCGCGGCTGGCTGCTGGTTTCGCAAAATCAGCACTACGCCCCCATGCCCATTGAAGGCGACGATGATCTTGAGGCATTCAGACTCTACGGGCGCGTGCGCTGGTTCGGCAAGGTTGTCTAGAGCAATGTCAGTTTGAAACGCGTTGCGTTTCAAACCCTCCGGCCTGTGGTTTCTCGAAAAAAGCGCGTTTTTCCGCCCGCTTCGGGCCGTGCGGCGCTGTATCGCCGCCTCGCGTGTCATCTTTTCAAAGATAAAACGCTCCAACAATGCCTCAGGTCAGCGGAAAGCCCTGTTCACGGGTATATGCCTGATAAATGGCGTTGTCGTCGCTCATGTAATACCGTCTGGAGAGTTCCTGCTCGACCATGGCCTTGACGAGGTGCTTGCAAAGGCGGCGGGGATCCAGCGCGTCAAATTCGGCCCGCGTTACGGCCCAGTCCAGACACTCGCACCGCACCTCGCGGGTATCCACGAGATAGCTTTCTCCGGGATGCCGGAAGCTGGCAATACGGACTTCCGTTCCTTCGGGACAGGGATAGAACCGCCCGCCCCGGGGATACGGGCATTCGTCCCCTTCCATATACGGGCATTCGCAATTGAAAAGATAGGGACAGAGCTCCGGCGTTTTTTTTGCCAGCAACCCGCAGTGGATATCGATCTCTTCCGGTTCGACGACCGGAGGCAGCCGCAGAAAGCGCACAAAGGCATACAGGCCGTATCCGCCGAGTACGGGAGGCAGAAACGCCCACCAGGGGGCATAGGCCATGAACGGAATGGCCAGAAGAAAGAATTCCAGCGTCACGGCGGCGGAAAACGCCAGCGCAAAGCCATGCGTGCGGCGGGCCGCATCCGCCCACCACAAGACCAGACGCGGCGCCACGAGACCCACGACAGACCACAGACAGCCGAGAAAGACACAAACGACAAAAAATTCCACCATGATGACGCGCCTCGCGACGGAAAGGCAAAAAATCCAGAACCGCCCGGCCCTCTCCCGGGACGGACGGCTGTCCCTCTACGGGTAGAAACGTGCTTTGCGCACGCATTCCCGGGCCCGCCCCCCAGGGTGGGCACCGTATGGGCGCCACAAAAGAAAATTCTCTCGAAAATAAAACAGGACGCCACGTGCAAATGCACGTAACATCCTGAAAATATGTGGTGCGCCCGGCAGGAATCGAACCTGCGGCCTACAGCTTAGGAGGCTATCGCTCTATCCGACTGAGCTACGAGCGCATGCGCTGTCTATAGTTTGTGTCCGGCCGTATGTCAAGGTCTCGGCGGCTGCGCGAAGTCATGGGGCGAAACGCAGTCCGCAGGGTTTGAAACGCAACACGCGTTTCAAACTGAAAAATGCCCTACTTGTCCGAGGGGACTTTCAGCGCGGCCAGAAGTTTGCAAATGGTTTCCCAGTCCTCCGATGATTCCGCGTTTTCCAGGGCATCCAGTTCCCGGGCATGCTGCTCAAGAAAACGTTCCTGAGCGCTTTCCGACAGGGCGCTGACAGCCTCGTCGAATCGGGACAGCGCCTCTTCCGCCTGACGCCGATCGCACGGCATATGCGCCCCGGTTGCAGGCCAGGCCAGCAACACGCCCAGCAGCGCCGCTCCGGCAACTCCATATCGCATGACAGCCTCCCGCGCGCCAACCATCGGAACCGCAAGGCCGCCGAAACGCACGCGCCCGGCGGCCTTGCGGCCGTCTTGGAGCAATTTCACCATACTGCCTGTCGTTTCGCGGAAAAAAGGCGGTTTTTCCGCTCGCTTCGGGCCGGGCGGC
>CAJMRA010000039.1 GCA_905215675.1 uncultured bacterium
GCGCTCGGCTTTTATCCCTATATGGATGAAGGCTTTTATGCCTACTGGGCCAACGTCATATGGCGCAGCCTCGCCGCCGGACAGGGTCTGCCCGACGAAGGCTTTCTGACGCTGTACCCGGCGCTGCTCTCCTGGTGCTGCGCCCTGCCCGGCAAGGCGCTTGTCTGGCTGCGCAGCGCGGACATGATACTGGCCGCCGTCTCCGGCCTTCTGCTCTGTCGCGTTCTCCGCAGGGAGAGCGGCTCGCTCTCCGCCGCGCTCATCATAGGAGCCGTCTCGCTGGCGGCCGCGGATATTCCTCCGGTCATTCAGGCGGGATTCCGCAACAGCATCGCCGCGGCCTTCATTCCCCTGTTCCTGGCGCTGGAATGCTGCCGCACGCCTTCCCGGCGGGGGGAACTCGCCGCCGGAGCCCTCACGGCCCTTGCCGTTCTCCTGCGCGAACCCTTTGCCGTCTTCGCCGTCTGGGGCGGGCTCTCGCTGCTGGTCGGACGCGGACTTCGCCCGGCCCTGCGCTTCTGTCTCGCCGGACTGGCGACAGGGGCCGTCCTTCTGCTGTGCGTCATGGCCCTGCGCGGCGGTCCCGGCCTCCTCGGCGTCTACGCCTCCGCCGGAAACATCTATGCCCCGGACGCCGATCTCGTACGCTACAATTTCTTTCACTACCTTGAACGGACTCCCCGTTTCTTCGGCGGCGCGCTTCTGCTCGCCCTGGGCTCCCTGCTGCTCCTGCCGATATCCCGCAAGGCGTCGCTCCGGGAGCTGAAACCGCTGCGCGGCCTGTTCTGGCTGGGCGCCGCGCTGCTACCCCTGATCGAACCGGCGTTGAAAATCGGCTTTCCCTACCACTTTGCCGTTGCTCTTCCCCCTCTGGCCGGGCTGACGGCATGGGCCTGGCGCAACGTCGCCGCAGGCACGCCGCCCCGCGCGTATCTGGTTGCGGGAGGATGTCTTCTGGCCTGCCTTCTTTCGGCCCAGCAGCTGTTTATCTTCAAGGACCACAATAGTCCCGCCCTGACGGCGGCCGTTCTCGCCGCTCCGGCAGCGCCTTTCTGGCCCGACGACGGCAAGTCCGCCACCATCGCCGCGGCAGCCAGAATCCGCGAGCTTGCGCCGCCCCACGGTACGGTGAGCGCCAACAATTTTGCCTACTTCCTGTATACGGCCTGCGGCCTGTACCCGCCGGACAGCGACCTGAGCGATCTGACGCGCGCCTATGTCGCCGCAGGAAAAGATGGAAAAAGGTTTCTGGCAATGCTGCGCGCCTCTCCCCCGGACGTCATTGTTCTGGGAAATGCCGCAAGCCTGCATACGGCATCCTTCACCCCGGAATTGCAAAACCTTATTGAACACTCCGGCATGTATCGCCCCGCCGGCACGTTGCCGCCTTCGCAAACGGCCAATTACGGCTGGCTCGGCTATACGTTTTATGTCCGTCAATGAACAGCATCGTCCGTCTTTTGCTTCTTCTGCTTGCCGTAAGCCCGTCCCTCCTTTCCGGGACCGGCAATGCCGCTCCCATAGAAATTCTTGCAGCGGGCGACGTCGTACCGACAGCCCGCATGTTTGAGGGCGGCATCCCGGCGCAGCTTTTCAGCCAGCAGACCCGCCGCCGCATTGAACAGGCGCGACTTTTTATCTGGAATTGCGAAACGTCCGGCATTTCTCCGCGTTCCAAGGAAAATACCTTCACCTTCCACGCGGACGCCACCTTCTTTTCACAGATGTTTTTCCCCAACGGCGTCGCCGTCACCGCCAACAACCATGTCTTTGACGGCTTTGAGGAAGGCGCCCGTTCTCTCATGCGCATTCTTGACGACAACGCCATCCGCCATAACGGGCTGCATATCCGCGGCGACTATCGCCCGCTGCTGACCACGCCGTGGACCAGACCGGATATCTACCTCATGGCGGGTTCGCCCATGTCGCAAATCGGCGGCGGTCCGCATATCGTCACACTCAACTATCCGGCGCTCCTGAAGGAACTTTCCAGCCTGCGCGCCCGCAAACCGTCGGCCATCATCATCGTCTATGCGCACGACGGTCTGGAATATCAGGACGCGCCCACGCTGCGCCAGGAACAATGGGCCCGCCTTTTCGCCCGGGCAGGCGCAGACGTCGTTCTTTTTGCGCACAATCACCGCTACGGCCATTTCCAGATTCTGGAAGATACGCCGCGCCGGACGCTTGTCGCCTGGAGCCTCGGCAATTTCCTCTTCGGGGGAAACCGCCAATGGCGCTGCAAGCAGGATGTGCGCCTGTTATCGCTGCTTCTGGACCCGGATTCGGGATACAAGGCGGGTCGCTGGCTCTACGGCAGAACCAGCAACTGGGAATTTTCCCTGCGTGACGAACCGTCGGCAATACCCGACGCCGGAGCGCCATAGCGCAATTTCAGTTTGAAACGCTGCGTGTTTCAAACCATAAGGCAAAACGCTCTTGTTCTTTCCCGCAGCCGCCCCGTTCCCGGAAGTCTCAAAAAAGACGGGGGCGGGGGGAATGACGCTCCCCCCGCCCCCGAAAATGCCCTCGCACAGGACATCTTACAGGGAACGTTCCTCAAGCCCCCCGTTCCGGCGACCGGCTTTCTCCGACGGCGCTTCGGTCACGTTTTCCAGTCCCGGCGTCACATCCTCGACCGGCGTCGCCGCCTCCTCGCTTGCGCGATGCGGCACGGCGGACTTCCTGACATACAGCGTGCAGGCCAGCCCGAAACAGTCATTGACGGCAATGACCGTTCCCTTCAAACGCTCGCGGGCATTCAACGGCGGCGGCACAAGCAGGTAATACTCGCGCGTGCGTCCGCCGCGCAGGGGAATAACGCGGCAGGAAACCAGCCAGTCCTTTTCCCCGTCGCCGTCCCAGTCGGCAACGGCCAGCATGGAAAGCTTTACCGTCTGGGTGGGATGAAAGATGGTAAAACCGTTGGAGGCAAACTGCACGCGACTGCGCGGCGTACGTGTGGCATGAAAGGTTTCGCCAAGATAGACATGCCCCGCCGTATCGTCGAACATGAACGACGGCGAAAGCTGACGATACAGCACTTCCCCATAGGGAACCGCCTCCGCCAACAGGGAAGATGCTTCCAGATACGCGCCGTTTTCATCCAGAAGGCGGCGCGCCTGCATTTCCGCACGCAGCGTTCGCGCCATCTGCAGAAAATCCTTTTTGTCAACGACCTCCACGGGGCGCGTCGCGGCGCAGGCACAGAGCAGTACCGGCAGACAGAGCGCGACGCAACGGACCAGATTTGAAAAAAACATGCGTATTCTCCTTGACTGACATCGGGTTATGTCTGGCGGTTGTAGTCGCAGCGCGTTTCCGTGTAAAGCGTTCTTGCGAGTGACCCGGTCGCGGGAAGCGGAGTTGTGGCAGGCGGACAAATAGTATACCATCAAGAATGTGCCTAATCGTCGTCAAAGGACGGCGCTTTTTAACTGCTTGCGACAAGACGGAGGTCTTGATCATGTCGTTTCCCACACTTCGACTGGGTGAGTTGACAGCAAAAATGCCCATTGTCCAGGGAGGAATGGGCGTAGGTATATCGCTTTCCGGACTTGCATCCGCCGTGGCCAATCAGGGCGGCATCGGCGTCATTGCCGGGGCCATGATCGGCATGCGCGAACCGGATGTGGCCAAAAATCCTCTGGAAGCCAATCTGCGCGCCCTGCGTACCGAAATCCGGCGCGCCAAGGAGCTTTCCTCCGGAATTATCGGCGTCAACATCATGGTCGCGCTGACGACCTTCAGTCAGATGGTCCGCACGGCCATTGAGGAAAAGGCGGATATCATCTTTGCCGGCGCGGGCCTGCCGCTGGAAATGCCCAGACAGCTTCTGGAACTCTGCGAAGAAAAAAAGGAAGAGTTCAAGACCAAGCTCGTCCCCATCGTGTCGTCGGCGCGGGCGGCCTCCGTCATTGCCAAGAAATGGTTTTCCCGCTTTGAATACGTCCCGGACGCCTTCGTTGTGGAGGGTCCCAAGGCCGGTGGACACCTCGGTTTCAAGCCTGAAGAAATCGCCGATCCGGATCATGCTCTGGAAAAACTGGTGCCGCAGGTGGTGGATACCGCGCGGGCCCTGGAAGACAAACATGGCCGCGCCGTTCCTGTCATCGCTGCCGGCGGTATCTACAGCGGCGCGGATATCCGCCGCTTTCTCGAACTGGGAGCCTCGGGGGTCCAGATGGGTACGCGTTTCGTCGCCACCGACGAATGCGACGCCGATATTCGCTTCAAGGAAAGCTATCTGAAAGCTTCCGAACAGGATATTACCATTATCAAGAGTCCCGTGGGTATGCCGGGGCGAGCCCTGCAAAACGAGTTTATTGAATCGGCACGCGAAGGATTGAAAAAGCCTTTTAAATGCATCTTCCATTGTGTGCATACCTGCGATCCGCAAAAAACGCCCTACTGCATAGCACAGGCATTAATCAATGCCATGAAGGGAAATCTTGAACGGGGCTTTGCATTCTGCGGCGCCAACGTCGGCAGGGTCAACCGTATTATGCCCGTAAAAGAACTCATGCAGTCGCTGGAAACCGAATACGACGCTTCCGGCAGTGCGGCAAAATAACCCGGGGCGCTTTCTCCGGGCTTGCCAAGGCAGGTACTTTTCACTATAACGACCTACGCGCGGAGCGTGGCGCAGTCTGGTAGCGCACCTGCTTTGGGAGCAGGGGGTCGCTGGTTCGAATCCAGTCGCTCCGACCATATAAAATCAAGAGGTTACACTACACATGTAGTGTAACCTCTTTCTATTTTTGCGACCCAATTGCGACCCACGAGTTCGTGCGGGCGCGTTTTGTGTTTGGTCATTCTCTCCTTTCTTCCGCTCTCCCCGGTCATCTCCCCCTACCCCCCTTTTCTCTCACAAACGCACCCACAAGCGTCCGTTGTCGGCAGTCACGCAGGCTGCCGCATTCCATCCGTGCGCCCCCGCCTCAAGGTACTTTCCGCCCAGCCCGCGCGCAACGGGGCCTCCTCCCCACACCATGGCCGCGAACCGCGAAATGAAACGGGCGGGAAAACGAAATGCCCTTTTTTCTGTGAAACATTTTTTGTCCTTTTTTATTAAAGGGTTATGTGATGACAAAAAAGAATGACGATATGGCGGCAAAGGTTGCGGCCCGCGTAGAGGCGGAACAGGCGACACGGCAGAAGGATGAGGGCAAGCCCGCTGCCGTGCGCGCCCTTGAAATCACGGATGACGAGCTGTGGGCCTACCTGCGCGAGAACCGCGTCGGCGATGCCAGGCTCTACTGCCGTCTGCATCGGGGCAAGGTTGTCTATCTCAGGAACTGGGAACGCTGGCTGATCTGGCAGGGGCATCACTGGCAGGAAGACGACTATCAGGAGGCCTACCAGCGGGTGGAAGCCGTCTGCGAGCTGTACCAGCGTCTTGCCGACAGGAAGCGTGAGGAGCTTGCCGAAGTGGAAGACAGGGACGAACGCGCCGTCCTTCAAAATATGCTGGACGCTGCGGAACGTCGGATCAAGCTCCTGCGGGATCGCAATGGTCAGGACAACCTGCTGACGATGGTGTGCCGCATACCGCACCCGCTGCTTGTGCTTCCGCGTCAGCTGGATCAGCGGCACTACCTCAAGGCGTGCCCCAACGGTGTGATTGATCTGCGTACCGGGGAACTGCACGCCGGGCGTCCCGACGATTATCTGCTGAACGCCATGCCCACGGAGTACCGTCCCGACCTGCTCCTGTCGGAAAACCCCTGTCCAGAGACGGAGAAGTTCCTGCTGTCGTCCATGGACGGCGATCAGGAAGTCGTCAATTTCATCTGGCGTCTGCTGGGCTACGGGCTGATCACGAAGCGCAAGGATCACATTTTCGTGATTTTCCACGGCGAACACGGGCGCAACGGCAAGGACACGCTGATCAAGCTGGTGACGCACGTGCTGGGCAATGCGCTGTCCGGGGACGTACCTGTGGAGATGCTGCTGCAATCAAGCATGACGCGCAATTCTTCCGGGCCGTCGCCGGACGTTCTCCAGCTCCGGGGGATGTGCATCGCATGGATCAACGAGGCCGAGGAGAACCAGCGCTTTGCCCTGGCGCGCCTCAAGAAGCTGACAGGAGGCGGTTTCATCAGCGCGCGCGGGTTGCAGGACAAGGCGCAGACGACATGGGAGCAGACCCACCTGCCGATCATGACGACCAACGAACTGCCCAGGGCGAAAGCCGAGGATGCGGCCTTCTGGCAACGGGCGCTGATTGTCCGCTGGGAACTGTCCTTCGTGCCGGAGCCGAAGGAACCCTACGAGCGCCCTGCGGACAAGGACCTTGAGGAGAAGATCAAGGCCGAGGCGCAGGGCGTGCTGGCCCGCATGGTGCGCGGCGCGCTGGAATACCTAAAGGAAGGCTTGAAGGTTCCTGAAAAGGTCAAGGGCTGGACGCAGAGCCAGCGGATGAAATGGGACGATCTCGGCCAGTTCTTTGATGACTGGTGCGAACTGGAGCCGCGTCAGGAGAATCCCGACGGCTACCGGACGCGGGTAGCGGCCGCCGATCTCTATGAGGCCTACTGCCTGTGGTATGCGCGGAACAAGGATCGTCGCTACAGCATATCCGCCAAGAAATTTGCGGAGTTGCTGAACAAGAAGGACATCCCCTGCAAGCGCAGCAATGGCAGCTGGCGTCTTGGCATTGTCCTCAACGCCGAAGGTCAGGACGCGCTGGAAGACGCGCGCGGCAAACGTGATCTGTCCGGTTCCGTCCGGGGCGGTTTTTAGCCAACGCATTGAAAAGAATGGACTATGCACAAGATGGACAGATGGACAGACCGAACCGCTCTTTTCCACACATCAGGCGCACCCGCGATCCTGTGCGTGTAGATCATGGTGTGTATGTGTCCATCTGTCCTTTTTGAAAAAAGTAAAAGAAAAAGAATGGATAAAGAAAAATACCTGCGGACGGATACGGACAGATGACACTGCTGGAACTGTACAAATCACGCTACGGGCAGGCGGTACGCCGTCAGGGGGCCGGATGGAACGGCCCCTGTCCGCTGTGCGGCGGCGAACCGGGCAAGAGCGACCGCTTCATGGTGTGGCCGGATCGGCGGGAAAGCAACGGCTTTTCCCGTGGTCACATGTGCATCGAGAAGGACATCCCCGGCGCATGGCATTGCCGGCGCTGCGGCCGGAGCGGCGACACCATCGCCTACATGATGGAGTGCGAGGGCATGAGCTGGCGGGACGTGCTGTGCGAGCTGGGGCTGGAAAGCCCGCCGTCGGCCCGCCGTTCCCGGCGGCGGCCCGCGCCGGTGGAACCTGCGGCGGGGTCGGCGTCCTTTCATCCCGTCAGCTGGGAGCAGCCGTCGGCAAAGTGGCAGGAATACGCCGGGAAGCTGGCGGCCGAAGGCGCGGCGGCCCTGCCGGGTCAGGAACAGGCCGCCGCATGGCTCCGGCGTCGTGGACTGCCTGCCGCGTCCTGGGCGCGCTACGGGCTCGGCTGGCTCGTTGAGGACAACCCGCGCCACGCCGGGCGCTTTCGCTGTCGTTCCGCGCTGGGGCTTGCGCCCAAGGTGGTGGACGGACGGGAGAAGACGAAGCTGTTTATCCCGCGCGGCATCTCCATCCCGACGTTTGACGCCTCCGGCCATGTGGTGGCCATGCGCATCCGCCGCCCGCACGGGGACATGAGCGGCGGCGGGCGCCAGTCCAAATATCTGGCGCTGGAGGGCGGCAGCCGCGCGCCCTTCCTGCTGCGTTCCGCCCTGTCCCCGGAGCTGGCCGTCTACTTTGTGGTCGAGGCCGAACTGGACGCCATGCTGATCCACTATGCGACAGGCGGGGTCATAGGGGCGCTGGCGCTGCGGTCGAATCGGACAAAGCCCGATACAGCCGCCCATGCGGCCCTGCGGCGTGCGCAGCGCATCTGCCTTGCGCTGGACTACGACGAGGCCGGAGCCGAGGCCGTGCCGTGGTGGTTTCAGACCTACGGCGACGCCTGCCGACGCTGGCCCGTGCCGGACGGCAAGGACCCCGGCGACGCCGTGGCGCTGGGGGTGGATATTCGGAGCTGGATAGCCGCCGGACTGCCGCCGTCCGTGGCCTTGCGGGAACCCGCCGCCGTACCTGTGGACAGATTGCCCGGCTGTGCTGTTGAGGTGGGGAGGGGGGAGAACGGCGGTAAGCCCTCCCTTCCTCACGCAGCCGGGGAAAAAGACGCTGCGGTTGTCCGCCCGGAGCATGGCGGACAGGCGGACGCATACGCAGCCGGCAATGCGGCGACGGGGGGCGGGGGCGCGGCCATGGACTATGCCGCCTGCTGGGAGCGGGAGGGCGGCGCGCTCGACCACCTGCCCGCTGAGGAACTGGCCGCCATTGAGCGAGCCCTGCCGGACTATCTGTCGCCCGCCGATGTGCCGCAGGCCGTGGGGCGGGCATGGCTGCTGTGGCGGGAGCTGCCGGGCCTGCGCTATGTGCGGCACAGCCCGGACGAGTTCACGTCACCGGGCTGGGGATTTTCCGGGGATGTGCGCCTGCCGGACTATGCCCGGTCGCTCCATGACGAGCTGCTGGAGCTGTACCGCCGCAGCTACATGCTGCGCGCCTGGCTGCGCGATCATCGGGCCGCCATTGTGACGGCCCGGAATCTTTTCGACATCTGGGATTAGAGCGTTTCACCTTTGAAAAGTGGGAAATGCCGGGAGGAGGACCCCTTACCCCTTCCCCAGTTCGCTTTATTCAGAGCGTTTTGCCGTTTTCCCACGCATGGCCGGGGATGGTGGAGACAAAAACGCCGCCGTGTATTATCCATACACGGCGGCACACAGGGGAGAAAGGGATGCTACGTCAGACTGATGTCATCATACAGGGACCCATTGGAGCGGACACGGCGGCAGCACTCCTGCATATATTCGCCAAAGGCCTTGCGGGACGGCAGCGGGCCTTCCCTGCCCTGATGCCAGCGGGCAAAGGCGGCGTACAGCTCCCGAGCGGAAACACGGCTGCCCGGCTCATGGCGGCAGCATTCGGCAAAAAAGGCGTGAACCGTGTCGCGGGCCGATGCGGGCGCGGGCGGCCGGGCCGTCATCATGCGGCACAACGTCCCGAACCATGCCAGCGCGGTATCCGCACCCTTTCCGTCAAGCCGTGCCGTCTGCAAGGCGTCCTGCCAGAGCTTCTGGCGCATGTGGGGCCGCAGCTGCAAGGCTTCCGGGGGAATCTCCGGGGCAGACGGACAGGGCGTCTGCGGCCGGGCAGAACCTTCGCCACGACGCAGGGCGGGCAGGCCCTCCCTGCACAACCAGCGGCGGAACTGCCGTGCCTGTGGCGTCTGACTGCCAAGAAGCAGCGCATACGCGCCGGATTCCGAGAGCGTGGGCAGCTCCCGCGGGCCGTCGGGGCCGTCCGCCGTGCAGCTGCTCCGCTCGTCCTCGTCCAGTTCGGCAAGGCAGAGCTGCCGCACGCCCAGCGCAGCAGCCACATCTTCGGCCACAAACCACGGCTTGCCGTCGGTATCCCGCCAGACGCGCACAAGGCGACCGGCAAAGGCAAGGGATTTCAGCGAGGGGGCAGTCATGGCACGGCCTCCCTATTGTACCCGATCCGGGGCTTCCAGCGTGGGGGATACGGGCCTTTCCTCCTGCAATTCCCGTTCTGCTGCGCTGCGCAGGCTGTCCATCTCCCGGCGCAGGGCGGCAAGTTCCCGCTTCAACTCCCAGCAATCCCCAAAGATTTTTTCTGCATGCGGCATTCCGCGACGCCGCAGATCGGCAAGTTCCTCCTCCTGTCGCTGGAGGTGGCTTTCCATCCGTTGCAGCTGCGCCTTCATCTGGAGGAACCGCTCGCAGATATGGTCATAGTCGGCCTTGATGCACGCCAACAGGGTCCTGTCGTCTTCGGTAAAGGGGGTCTGGCTAGCCATGACGCGCCTCCCCGGCAGGGACAAGCGGCAGCGCCGACAGGGGGCGGGCCGACATATCCACTCCCAGAAAACGGGCGTCGGCGGCAAAGCGCAGCGTGTCGCCCGTGCGGATGTCGCACGCGCCCACCACGACGGATTCCAGTACCAGCGCGGACGGTACAGCCCCGCATACGACAGACAGATGCAGGCACAGCAGCCCGCCGGGCAGCGCTTCCATATGACGCACACGCGCCCGGCCGCCTTCCGCTTCCGGCTCCGGCGGCAACAACGGCACGGAAACCGGCTGTCCCGTCTGCGGGGCGCAGCATTCGGCGGCATCAATGGCCGCAAAGATATGCCGCGCCACTGCCGCGTCAGCGTCCGCCGATGACGGCGCGGGCGGCAGCAGCAGTTCATCCGCCAACGGACGACGTTCCGCCGTGGTCAGACTGTCCAGAACGTTCAGCACCCACTTGCGAAAGTCCTTCGCTACCTTCGTGCGGCTGAACATGGCCACAAGATGGCAGCCCCGCAGGGAGAAAATGCGGGTCGGGACGGTCAAATTGACCGAGTCAGGAATTTCAATAAGTTGTGTCATGTCCGCAGAAAATTCATCAGCATTACGCTGATAAATTCTCCCAACAGAGCTTTCATCAGCATAGCCCAGAGCGCGGGCCAGTTCTGCGGAGCGAATCCAGAGGCTGTTCTGGTGGGTAATGGGAGAGAGGGGGACGCCGTTGAAGATGAGGGCGTGCGACATGGTGCAAACTCCTAGAGATTGAAGTTGGCACCGCCTGTGAATGACGATGCCGGGTGTTCACAACCGCCTCTAGGAGCGGCTTGCCGCCTTTAGGCCGAAGCCCTGGACATAACGGCAACACCCGGCATCGAAAAGGATGCGAGAAAAGCGCGAGAGACACCGCCAGACAGAAAGCTGACGATGGAAAAAGGGCACAAAAAAGCGCCATGCTGACGGGTGGCGTTGTCCGCCTAGAGAGGTGTTGTGAGCACCGTGCAGTCAGCAAGCCACAAAGGGCGGGGAATGTCAAGGGGGCTTTGACAAAGTGTAGCCTGTGGGATACAGTTATTTCATGAACACCTTGCGCCGCACCGAACAATTCATGCACTGGTACGCCAGATTAAAGGATAATGTCGTCAAGGCGCGCATTGCCGCCCGGCTCAAATATGCTCTGCTGGGGAATTTTGGCGATCACAAGAGCGTGGGGGGCGGTGTGATGGAAATGCGTATTCATATGGGGCCCGGGTACAGAATCTATTATGCCCGGAGCGGTGACACCGTGTACGTCCTGCTGCTGGGCGGCAACAAGCGGACACAGGAAGCAGATATAAAAGAGGCGCAGAAGCTATGGAAAGCGTTGCAGGAAACGTCAGCATAAATGAACTGCCGGAACTGGACATTGCCGAATTGCTGGACAACGAGGAAGTAATGGCGGCGTACCTGTCGGACATCATGGCGTCTGGCGACAGTGCGTTGATCATGTCTGCTCTGGGAGACATTGCCCGTGCCAAGGGCATGAGTGCCCTTGCCAGAGAAACCGGCTTGAGCCGCGA
>CAJMRA010000040.1 GCA_905215675.1 uncultured bacterium
AGGAAACCACCTTGTGCGCTAGCCAAGGGGGTTTCCTTCCCCCCAGAAGAACGCTCTAGAACAGCCCGGTCACCTGTCCGGTTTCCACGTCCACATCGACCTTGCGGAAGGCGGGACGGGAGCCGGTGCCGGGCATGAGGCTGATATCCCCGGCCACGGGCACGACCAGCCCCGCGCCGCCGAAGAACATGACGTCGCGCACGCGCAGACGCCAGCCCGTGGGCGCGCCCTTGCGCGCGGGATCGTCGGACAGGGAGTACTGGGTCTTGACCATGCAGAGGCCCAGCTCCGCGGCGTCGGGACGTTCCTGCAATTCCTTGAGCTTGCGCTGTGCCGTCGGCGTGAAGTCCACGCCGTCCGCACCGTAGACTTCGCGGGCCACACGATCGATGCGCTCGGCAAAGGGCACTTCCGGCGCGTACAGCGGCGCGAAGTTGTTGGGCTCGGCGCAGGCATCCATGACGGCGTCGGCCAGTTCGAGCGCGCCTTCCCCGCCCTTGCCCCAGTGTTCGGACAGGGCCACGCGCGCGCCCGCGGCTTCGCAGGCGCGGCGCACCGCCGCTATTTCGTCCTTCGTATCGGAGGCAAAGGCATTGATGCAGACGACGGGCGGAACGCCGGAACGGCGCACCACGCCGATATGCCGCAGCAGGTTGACGCAGCCGGCTTCCACAAGCCCCACATCCTCGCGGGTATATTCCTCGGGCAGCGGACGGCCGGGCATGGGCTGCGGCGCGCCGCCGTGATGCTTGAGCGCCCGCACCGTGGCCACGATGACGGCGGCATCCGGCTTGAGTCCGCTGATGCGGCACTTCACGTTCCAGAACTTTTCGTAGCCGATTTCGGAACCGAAACCGGATTCCGTAATATGCACGTCGCTCAGCTTCAGGGCCACGCGGTCGGCAATGATGGAACTCTGCCCCAGCGCGATATTGCCGAAGGGCCCGGAATGCACCAGAACGGGCTGTCCCTCGATGGTCTGGATCAGGTTCGGCTTGGCGGCCTCCACCAGCCAGGCGCACATGGCGCCGTCCACTTCGAGATCGGCCGTGGTCACGGGCTTGCCGTCGCGATCCAGCGCCACGACGATCTTGCCGAGACGCCTGCGCAGATCGGGCAGGTCGCGGGCCAGCGACAGAATGGACATGACTTCGGAAGCGGCGGAAATATCGAAATGCGAACGCATCATGAAACCGTCGTTGCGGCGGCCGTCGCCCTCGATGCCGATAATGATGTTGCGCAGCGCCTGGCAGCAGAAGTCCATGGCCCAGCCCATGCTTACGCGCGTGGGATCGATATTGAGACGGCGCATGCCGGAAAGGCGTTCCAGCGTGGCGTCGTCATAGTTGCGCTCATGCTGCATGCGGGCCGTCAGGGCCGTCATGGCCAGATTGTGCGCGGCGGTCACGGCGTGGATGTCGCCCGTAAAATTCAGGGAATAGGGCGTCAGCGGAATGCACTGGGCCAGACCGCCGCCCGCCGCGGAACCCTTCATGCCCATGGTGGGACCGCCGGAAGGCTGGCGAATGGCGGCGGAAGCCTTGTGTCCGCGACGCGCCATGCCCTGCAGCAGGCCGATGGTCGTCGTGGATTTGCCCTCGCCCAGCGGCGTGGGGGTGATGGCGGTCACGTCCACATATTTGCCGTCGGGGCGTTGCGACAGGCGACGCAGAACGTCGCCGCTCTCGATTTTTCCCATAAAGCGGCCGTAGGGCAGCAGCTCGCGGTCTTCAAGCCCCAGTTCCTCGGCCACCGCGGCAATGGGCTTCATGCGTGTTTCGGCATCCTGTGCGATTTTCCAGTCGGGATACTTGGTCGGATCCAGCGCCATGACAACTCCTCGGCAGCCCCGGCATCCTGCGACGCCGCGAGCCGCTCCGTTTGAAAACACTACGGCGACAGAGATTCGCGCCTGCCACGGGCCGGCATCCCCCGCCGCCGCAAGACTACGTTGCGCCGCGCCTTCGCGTCAAGGGTCCTTCGCCCTTGCCATGCCCGCGCTCTTGGCCTACCCTGCCGCCATCATGCCCTCATCATTCCCCGCCGCAGGAGGATTCATGCTGCTGACAGCCACATCCGGCCGACTGAGCCTTTCCCTTCGGCTCCGCCGCATGGGACGGGACATTCAGGCCTGCCTCACCGGCGGCGACGCGCATGTGGGGGGAACGGTTCTGGCCGCTCCCGGTATCCCGGCGCAGACGCTTTCCCTGCCCGGACACAGGGATGCGGAGCCCGCCCGGCAACTGGCGCAAGGACTTGCGGACGCTCTCGGCTGCACGGTCTGCGTCACTGCGGGCATCCATTATGACGGGATCACCCGCGCGGAAATAGAGGAATGCCGCCGCCTGACGGACGCGCTTCTGCGCGACGCCCTGACGCGCCTGACGACATGACGCCGGAACGTAGCGTCATGAGGCGGCACAGGCTGCATGGTTTGAAAGGCCGCGCGTTTCAAACGGAATATGCTCAATATTCAGCCCTCAGCACACAAGGAACATGCCGTGTTGACAGTCAAGGAACTTGAAGAACTGGAAGAGTACATGCGTTCGGGACAGCTGGAGGCCGATTTCAGGGACGGCTGCGAAAATGATCGCTTCTATCTGCTGGAACTGCTGGAAAAGCTCATGGATGTTGCGGAGCTGGCCGACGAAACGGCTACGAAGGTCATCTTTCGCGGACAGCTGGGCGCGCTCATGGGACAGCACAAGGCGGAATAGGGCGCTTTATCCCTGGAAAAGGATAAAACGCGCTTTTTCCGCGAAACGACAGGCCGTATTGTTTGGAATGCGAAGTATTTCAAACTAAAAATGCTCTAAAACAGATAGATGAAACTCAGATTGACGTTCCAGGCGTCCCGCGTACTGTTGGCATGCACGCGGCTTCCGTCGGCACGGTCATAGCCGCCCCAGACCGAAGAGGACTGGTCGAGCCACAAGGCTATATAATTCGCCTCCATCAGCAAATGCACCTTGTCGGACAGCTGAAAATCGCTTCTGAGGCCGATTTCGGCGGCATAATCATCTTCCGTAAGATACAGGCCATAGCCGTTGACGCTGTTGAAATCGGCGATCTGTCTCCCCGCAGCGGGCACATGCCCCTGATAACCGTCAATGGTCTTGCGGCCGGTTATATAACCCGCCATGCCCGCGGCGTTGGTCCCCTGGTAGAAGTTGACGCGGAACGTATGGGTCTGCCTGTCAAAGACGCCGATATCGGCCAGCCGCACCCCCAGCCCCCGGGTACCCATGAACGTAAACCCAAGCAGAGCGTCCCGGCCGACGGTCCAGGTACCCAGCATGCCGAACGGGGAAAGCTTGTTGGAACCTTCATTGTTTGCCTCCATGGAAGGCATGCGTTCCGAGCCGTTGCGCGGATTGCCGTCATCACCGCTGCTGTACCAGGCATAGATGCCGGGCGTCCCCCAGTCCAGCTTGTACTCGGCCAGTACGGCCGCATACCAGCCGTGACGATTGAGGGCGGAAACCCCGGAATCGACGCTGCCGTAATCGGCGCTCCAGGAAAATCTGAACGGATCCGCAACGGCTATTTCGCCGGTCACACCGAGCCAGAAAGCCGTCGCGTACGCGCGGGCATGCGCGACGCCCCGCTGCGGCAGCATATAGAAGGCGGGAGAGAGTCCGAGTCCGCCAGTCAGATAGGCGTTCCTCCCATAGTACTCGTCTCCGGCACGGAAGGCATTGGCCCCGAAAGCCCCCATCATCCCCCACGGCGTCACCCGGAAACCATCGGAATCCAGAGGCAGGGTCAGGCCCCAGACATCCGCATTATCCTGAAAGTTGCGTCGCCGCGGTATCTCTTCATCCGTCCAGTTGTCATTGAAGGGACGCGCCCAGAAGGCCGTCATGGACGCCCATTCGCTCAAGGGAAGAGAAAACGCCACGCCCGCCACATCGGCGTCAAAGACCTGGGAAGCATTGGTCACGAAATCGGGCAGGGCAATGCGCTGAATGCCCATGCGACATTTTATCCTTGTGGAAGGGATATTCCAGTTCAGATAGCTGTGTTTGATCTCGAGCCCCCCGCCGGATCCCATGGCGCCTCCCTTTCGGGCCTCGCCCCAGGTCGTCGAACCAATCTCGAAATAGACGACCCCGGAAAGAGCTTCGGACGCCACGGCATCCAGTTGCAGGCGGGCGCAGGACTTGCCCCTGAATCGGTCTTCCCCCCATCGCCCCCAGCCTCCGACCTGTCTGCCGTCTCTCCCCCTCTTGACAAAGTTGCCGCCTTCGCCCTGCTCCAGCATGATCATCCAGAAGCCCCTGATCGAAAACTCCACGGCCCGTACTTCCACGGCCGCCAGCAGAGCCGCGACGACAAACAGGGGAAGCAGCAGCATCCTTGCAGCCATGCGCCCCGCGGACGCCTCCCCAAAACAGTTTTCTCTTATTTCCGGCACTCTTTCTCTCCCGTAAGTGTTGTCTTCCGACTATCTCCGTCTCTCGCCGCGCCCCTCCCGCGTTGCATAAAAGGCCCGCTTTTCCTGATACATGACGGCTTCCGCCCGGGCGATAAGCTGATCGATTCCGGGGGAATTCCCCTTCCGGCAGGCCGACCCCACGGAAATATGATATCCCCGGGCTTCCACCTTCCGGCACAGTTCAGCCACCTTCCCGCTCACCGCGTCTTCCCCGCCGGTGAAAAAGGCGACGAATTCGTCTCCTCCGATCCGGTAGGAGTGTTCCCCTCCAAAGGCGTTGCGGACGGCCTCCGCCACGTAACGCAGCATGGCGTCCCCCGCCTCGTGCCCCTGTTCGTTGTTCAGTTCGTGCAGACCGTTGACGTCTATATAAATACAGTGGAGCGCCTCGCAGGCCATGGCGTCATAACGGGGCAGGGCCGCCTCATAGCTGTTGCGGTTCTTCATGCCGGTGAGCGTGTCCATGGTCCCCATTTCACGGATGATGCGATAGGATTCCGTATTGCGCATGGCCATCATGAAGCTGCAGGCCACGCATTCCAGATAGCTGCAATCCTTCCAGCGTTTGCGCAGATTCACGGCGCACAAGACGCCGAGAAGACGTTGTTCCCTGTCCAGCACCGGCACAAGCATCAGGCTGTGAATATTCCTGTCCCGCAGCTTGTCCAGTTCCGCATCCGAAAACCCCCGATTCCTCTCATCATCATAGAACAGGAGCCCCTGATTCCGTACCAGACTCCGGTACGCCTGAGGGAATTCATCGTCCAGATGCTCTCCTTCCAGCACTTTCTGAAACCCGGCGTTTTCCCCGTACCAGCTCGTAATGTGCTGCACATAATTATGTTGCAGCGTTATCAGCAGCATGCCTTCGGCGTCCACTGCATTTGCCACATGCTGCAGTGCGCGCGTCATCAGCTCCGAGGACTGGTGCGCATCAAAGAGAATCTGCTGCACATCGAACATGAAGGACGTCCGTCTGATCTGATCCTGATTCCGGCGCAGCTGGCGACGATACTGACGGAAGGCCATAAAGAAGTATACCACAGTAATCGCGGTCACCATCACCCCGAGAATGACAAGAATGCGGTTGATCTTCCTGACCATGGAAAAGGCGACGCTTTCCAGCACCGTCAGCTGGATGGACCAGTTATTGATCCCCACCGGCTGATATCGCGTGTAGAAATATTCCCCCGCCGTACGGGAAATGAAAACGAAATAGCCGGCTCGACCGTCGGCAAGGTCCCGCATCAGGGTTTCCGAAGAGTATCCCGGTTTTGCCTCCCTCGTTCCCATGCTGCCGTCGAACAGGTTACCCAGCGAATCGTGCCACATATCCATCAGGAAATCGCCGGTATCACCGTCCAGCAGGTAAAGCTGGCTCTTCCCGCCATAGGGAAGATCCGCCTCGAAGAACGAGGGAAACAACTTGAGATTCATGAATCCGTACAGGATGCCCTGGAGTTTCCCCTCGTGGAGAATGGGGACGGCCTGGTAGAAAAACAGATCCCTGGCGCCTTTTATGCCGGGAAACCGGCCGGAGATATACGGAAGACGATCCCGCATGGCCTCAAAGGAAGGCAGCACGGCATAATTCGGAAGACGGCTTCCGCCGGAGATCACTGTTCCATCCGGCAGCTGGACGCACAGGGCGTCAATGTGCTGATGTATGCAGAACATTTCCATCATCTTCCTGAGCCGCTCGGGAGACGAGGAAGCATCAAGGGACAGCGTCGCGGCAATAAGATACAAATTTTCCTGACGTATTCTCAGATCCTGCCGCAGCGTGGCCGCGGCCTTGTCCGCGGCCTCCTCGATTTCGTGATAGCACGCGTCGGAAGCCATTTTCCAGAGAACTCCGGCGGTAATGGCATAGCACGTCGCCAGCAGGAGGATCAGCACCACCGACAACAGGATATCGCTGTAAAGACGGGTAGTTCGTGCCTGGGACATCAGGTCGTTCCTTTTCAAGAATCCTCGCCGACAAGCGCCGTGCGGGCGCGCCCGCGCGGAGGAGACGGCAAGAGCGTTTTACCTTTGAAAAAGGTAAAACGCGAGGCGGCGGCACAGCGCCGCCCGGCCAACAGTGCGCGGAAAAAGCGCGTTTTTCCGCGAAGCGACAAGTCAAAAATATCTATACTCCAGTCCGCTGGAGAGACCGATCCCGCCGGTCTTCTTCCCCGCTCCCGCCCTTTCCCGTCTCAGCCTCGCCGCCGTCGCCGCAACGATTCCCCGGAGGGATCAGGACGACAAACGGGGGGAACGAAAGATCAGGAGAGTCTTCCTTCCATGACGGCGGCGCGCACCGCGTCGCACAAGCGGGCGATGTCCTCCGCGGGACTGATATAGGGCGGCATAAGATAGATCAGCCTGTTGAAGGGACGAATCCACACGCCGCGCTGAACGAAGAAGTCCTGCAACGCGGCCATGTCGACGGGCTGTTCCGTTTCGACAACGCCGATACCGCCCAGAACCCGCACATCGGCGACGCCGGGCATGCCCGCGCAGGGAGAAAGCCCCGTGCGCAGGCTGCTTTCCAGCGCGGCCACCTGCCGCCGCCATGCGCCGTCGGCCAGAAGCTCCAGACTGGCCAGCGCCACGGAGCAGGCCAGCGGATTCCCCATGAAGGTGGGACCGTGCATGAAGACCTGCCCGTCGCGGCAGATGCCTTCGGCAACGCGCTGCGAGCAGACGGCGGCGGCCAGCGTCATGACGCCGCCGGTCAGCGCCTTGCCGCAGCACAGGATATCCGGCGTCACGCCCGCATGTTCCAGGGCGAACATCCTGCCGGTACGCCCGAAGCCCGTGGCGATTTCGTCAAAAATGAGCAGCGCGCCATGGGCGCGGCACAGTTCCGCCAGACCGCGCAGATAGTCGGGATGATAGAACCACATGCCGCCCGCCCCCTGCACGACGGGCTCGAGGATGACGGCCGCAATCTCGCGTCCGTGCTCCTCGAAGGCGCGCCGGGCATCCTCCAGACTCGCCGGATCAAAGGGCGCGTCGAAACGGCAGGAGGGACGCTCCACGAAAATTTGTCGCGGCAGGATGCCGTTGAACAGCGTATGCATACCCGTCACGGGATCGCAGACCGACATGGCTCCCAGCGTATCGCCGTGATACCCGCCGCGCGGCGTCAGGAAACGGATTTTTTCCCTTGCGCCCACGCCCTGCTGATATTGCAGGGCCATCTTGAGGGCCACTTCCACGGCCACGGAACCGGAATCCGCAAAAAAGACGCGCTCAAGACCGTCGGGGAGCAGCTCCAGCAGCCGTTCGGCCAGCAGGACGGCGGGCTCGTGGGTCACGCCGCCGAACATGACGTGCGGCATGCGTCCGGCCTGCCGACGCAGGGCGGCCGTCAGCCGGGGATGATTGTAGCCGTGCACGGCCGTCCACCAGGAGGACATGCCGTCCACCAGTTCCCGCCCGTCGGCCAGTGCAAGCCGGTTGCGCCGACTGCGGGCCATGACGAACACCGGCAACGGATTTGTCGCCGACGTATAGGGATGCCACAGGCTCCGGCGATCCCGTTCCTGCAAATCGCGCACCCGCACGGCGGCCTCTTCTCCGGCGCGGGGTTCGCAGGCGCTGCGCACCGCGTCCACCAGCGGTTCGCAGGCTTCGGCCAGCGCCTGCCATGCCAGGGACGCCCGCGGTTCGCTGTGCAAATCGGGCTCAAAGGGCAGGACGATCAGCCGCGCGCCCCGTCCGGCCAGACGTCGGCGCAGGAGCGCCTCGTTGTCCTGCCTGATGGCCCGGGCGTCCGCCTCCTCCCGGCCGGAAGGCGGCCGCGTATCGGAAAGGATCACGCCCGCCAGCGTCAGACCGCGGGCGGCGACGGCCTCCACGGACAGCAGCACGTGGTTGAGCCCCCCCAGATAATTGCCGCCCACCAGCAGCACGGGCAGTCCCAGGGCTTCCATCAAATCCAGCATGTCTTCCGTATCGTTGAGCGGCACATGCAGACCGCCCGCGCCTTCCAGCAGCAGGCCCTGCGCGTCCTCGTCGCCTTCCCAGTGACGAAGCACGGCGGCGCGCAGACCGTCCACATCCAGATGCGCGCCTTCCCGTCCGGCGGCCAGATGCGGGGAAGCGGGCATGGCGAAACGGCGCAGGGTCGCCGGAGCCACGGCATCGCGCAGCCCCTCGACGGCGGCGGCGTACACGGCGGCGTCGCCGCGCGCATCGTCGGGACCGGACACGCCCGTCTGCACGGGCTTGACCGGCCGGACACGCACCCCGGCCCTGACGCAGGCCCGCAACAGCGCCGCCAGCGCGACGGTCTTGCCCACATCCGTACCGGTTCCGCTCACGAAAAGCCCGCGCAGGGGCCTGCCGCTCACCGGGGTCTGAAGCTGTCTGTTCATGGATGCACCACCTCGAAACCGGCGTCAGCTATCATGGCGACATCCTGCGTGGCGCCGTTGCCGCAGGTCGTCAGATAATCGCCCGTCATCAGGGCATTGGCTCCCGCGCGGAAAATTTCCGCCTGCCGCGCGCCCAGCACGGAGGGGCGTCCGCCGCAGATGCGCAGCGTTGCCTGCGGCAGCAGGCAGCGCAGCACGGCAATGATGCGCAGCGCCTCTCCTGCTTCCAGCGGCGGCTGCGCCGCCAGCGGCGTTCCCGGATGCGGATAGAGAAAATTGACGGGAATGTTATCGACATGCAGGGCCGCCAGTTCCAGAGCAAAACGGCAGCGATCCTCCCATGTTTCGCCCAGACCGAAAATTCCCCCCGTGCAGGTGGAAAGACCGGCCGAACGTGCCCGTTCAACGGTTGCCCGGCGCTGCTCCCAAGTCTGCGTCGTGCATATGGCGGGATAGCGCGTGGAGGCCGTTTCCAGATTATGATGAAAACGTCGCAGCCCCCAGCCGGAGAGACGTTCCAGCGCCGCCTGCGGCAGGCGTCCCAGAGAGCCGCAGACGCGGGCGCGAATCCGTTCGGGAAGGGATTGCAGCACCTGCCCCACGACGGCCAGTTCCTCGTCCTGCAGGGCGCCGCCGCTGGTGACGATGCCGATATGCCGTACCGGCAGGGCCGCCAGTTGCAGGACGCGATCCCGCAGCGTTGCGGCATCCAGCATGGGGAACACGGGAATATGGGCGGAGCTGCGGCGACTCTGGGAACAGAAGGCGCAATCCATGCCGCAGTTGCCGCTGCGGGCGTTGATGATGGCGCACAGGCTGACGCGCTTCCCGAAGCGGGCCTCGCGCACGGCGTCGGCACAGCGCAGCAGTTCGTCTTCGGGCAGGCGGGTCAGGGCCAGAGCCTCGTCCAGCGTGCGGGGGGCCGGGGCGACGGAACACATTTCCGTCATTGCATGTCTCCTTTATTCCTGAACGGAGGATACAAGGCGCATTCCTCCTTGCAACAATGATTTTTCGCAAAAGAAAGGCAGCCGCAAAAGCGGCTGCCCCTGTTCATACACGATTCATGAGGAAACGTCTATTTTGCCTTGCGGCGCTTTTCCCACAGACGCATATCCTTCATTTTGCGGCGGCGTTCACGTTGCAAAGATTTGCATACCAGCGGCACATCCTTTTTCAGGCCCCACTTTTCCTTGTAGGAAGCCATATCCAGCCCGTGGCCGGCGAGATGACGTTTGGTCAGAATCTTGAAGGTCTTGCCGCACTCCAGGCACGTCACGGATTTTTCCTTGATGGACTTGCGCGCCTCTTCGACAAGTTCTGCGCTGTCGCCGTCAAAAGAAACTTCCCCCTCGGCCACGGAGCGGATGCTTTGCGCCAATTTCTGAATGAATGTCGCGATTTCATCTTCGGTCATCACACGTACACCGGCTTGCGCGCGTGCAATTTCCAGAGCTTCCTTCAAATAATCGTCCATGGCGGACCTTCCTGTTGGGGTTTTGCGTCCCGTCCCTCTCAAACTACCTTCCAGGACGCTGCATAGATGCATAGATAGTTTGAATATAACGAAAACACTTTTACCCGTCAACAAGAGGAGCCGTGAAATCTCTCTTAATCGTCGCGGAAGGTGTCGTTGTACGACGCAGTACCCCAAAAGCCTTCATTCATGTACTGCCAGAGGATACCGTCCCCAACATAGTTCTTTTCTATGTTTCCGGCATCGGGCAGCGGCGTCTGCACGCTGAACGCTTCGCGCGCTCTCTGCTCAAAACGACTCACGTAATCCGCCCTTCCGTACGGCAACGCCGTAAGCGATCCGATATCCTCGGGAAGAACTTCACGATACTCCATCACTATCTTGCCCTGATCGAAGTTGCATCGCGTCGCAAATGCACGCACTATCCAGCGTTGAGGCACTGCATCTTCCTGTTGCAGCGTCTGCGGATTCGTCAGACGAACAAAGGGATCGCGCTCTGTTTCGGCAATATACGTAAAAGCCTGAAAACCCTGTCCGTCAAAGACTTCCGTTCCGACATTGATACTGAACGGCCGCCGCATGTCTCCATCCCACATCCACTGGGGGGGCAGCTCGCCATGCGCCACGACGGCCAGAGGCCCCTTGCCCGGCGTGCCGTAGACGGCATACCAGCTGCGGAAAGGAAGGCCGCCGATGACGCCGCAGCGCACCAGACGCCCGCGCCCTTCGCCGCCCAGAAGAAACGGCATGGACCGGGCTGCCAGGGAAACGGCGGGCCGGGCTGTGGAAACATAGCGGTCGCCCTGCAATCCGCGCTGCTGTCCTCCGTTGCCGGCGCACCCTGTCAGCAAAAGACCGCTCATCAGGAGCGTCGCTATCGTCATATGCCAGCGCATGGGAATACCTCCTTTCGGATGTTGAAAAAAAGCCCGGCATCCCCTGAAGAATGCCGGACTTGAAAAACAGGAAAACGTCCCGTCGGGAAAGCGCATGCGCGGGAAAAGATACGACGCTCTAGAGCAATTTCAGTTTGAAATGCTGTGCATTTCAAA
>CAJMRA010000041.1 GCA_905215675.1 uncultured bacterium
GCGGTTTTTCCGCTCACTTTTGGCCGGGCGGCGCTGTGCCGCCGCCTCGCGTTTCGCCTTTTTCAAAGGCAAAACGCTCTAATTCGTACCGAGGATTTCCCGGATAGCCTGTGCGTTTTCCGGCGACAGCGCCTTGTCGCGGCTTTCTTCCGCTTCCTTCGGCAGCCCGGCTTCCAGTTCCGCCACCAGCTCAAGGCAGCGTTTTATCTCCTGCACCGTGGCGGCATTGATTTTTTCCGGATCGGACAGGGCAAGACCCAGCTTGCGTTCCACCGCTTCCCGCAGGGCTGCCACGGCGTCCGCCCGCGTGGCTATCCGGGGCCGCATGCCGGATTCACTGTGCGAGGGTATCTTGCCCGCCGCCGCCAGCTCGGCCTGTTTCAGCGCAAGGGATTCCAGACTGGCCACGGCAAAAGCCACCTGCGAGGCTTCCTTGCCGTCCTCCGCTTCCAGCAGGCGCTGTAAAATTGCCTTGCGCCCCATGACCGTGTTGAAGCGTATCTCGCTTTCCACCTGTGCCAGCTCCTCCCGGCGTTCCCGCCAGCGATACTTGTCCGCCCAGCGTTTCAGTGTGGACGTGGCGACACCTGTCACCTCGGAGACGCGCTCGAACGAGAGACGATCCAGACAATACAGTTCCTGCGCCCGCCAGACGGTGCCCGGCTCATGCTCCCAGCCCATGCCCGTCTCCGAGCTCTCGGCTCAGAATTGCTATCCTTTTGTCCACGCCGACAAGTTCCATCAGCCGTTCGTTCAATTTTATGCCCAGAACGGCAATATATTCTCCCTGCAGCTCCTCCGGGGAGTGAACGAGGGACAGGGCTGCCAGCAGGCTGTCCCGATGGGATTGCACTTCAGCTTCAATAACCTTGCGCTTTACACGCAAGCTTTCCCGTTCTCCGATATATTCGAGTCTGCTCATGCCTTGTCCCTTGTTTCGATGACAACGGTAAGACGTTCCATCACCCTGGTATTGTTCACGACCAGCGTCTGCAAAATATCGTTCATCTTTTCATAGTTTTTCACCAGCGTGACATTTTTCCTGTAAAACTCCGCTGTTTCAGCATGCTTCTCGCTCATGTCGCGCAAGATGGCCTCGTGCTTTTCGCTTACGGCGCGCAGGACGTTCTGCGTATCCTGACGATAGGCTTCCAGGAGCATTTCCGTCCGCTTGCCGTGCCGGTGATCCAGAATGAACACAACGGCGATAACCAGCGCCGGGATCGCTGCCAGCATGAGGATGATGCCGGGCAGTCCCAGCGCAAACAGCGACTCTATAAGAGGCAGGGCCGCACTTATGGCGGCATTTACTTCGTTTCCCATGGTTCACCTTTTCCGATGACGCCCGTCCGGCGCGCTCTGCGCCGGAACGGGCTTTCGCGCCTGCTCACAGCGCAGGGCCGCGTTCAGGCCGTCTATGTACCCCCGGAGCCTGTCGTCCCTCTCCAGAAGGCGGGAGACATTCTCCGGGCTGTCCAGCGGCTCTTCTCCGTCCAGCTCCGGCAACGCCGGAAGGGACGGGGACGGGCAGTTATGGTGTTCGAGAAGGAGCGGGGCCGCCGCCTTCTGGCCGCAGCCGCAGCACAGCAGCATCAGGATGATGCTACAGAGGGCGATTAAGGCGTTCCACAGCGCGACGGCGCGTTTCATCGTCCACCACCTTTTCCTCGGCGGTCCGGGCGCGGGGACGGGCCTGCTTTAGAATGGCCGCCCGTTCCGCCGCATCCCGGACAGATTTTTCTTCCCGCTCCAGACACTGGCGGGCATTTTCCGCCTGCGCCCCGGCATTCTCCAGGTACGCTTCCGCCGCCGCCTTCCATCCGTCCCGCTCCTGCTTCGTGACCGCGTGACGCAGTCTTTCCGCATCAAGCTCACTTCTGGCAATCAGCAGCGCCCAGGAGACAGCCACCAGAGCGCATACGGCGCCTATGCCGACCAGCCGGAGGATCACGGTCTGCCCCCTTCCGTGACCCCAGGCCCCCAGCCGGCCTTGATGTAGGTATGCTGGCGTTCCTTGAGAATGCGGCGCGGATACTGGCGGTTTTCCTTCCATGCCGCAGCGGAACGTCCCGCATTGACCGTTTCCACAGCGCCGAACCAGCGGCGCGCATCCGCGCCCTGCCTGCGGGCCTTCGCCTTGTCCCGATTCACCCAGCCCAGGCCGCCGTTGTAGGCGGACAGCGTGAACGCCATACGCTCGAACGCGTTCGCGCCGTTCGTGCGATCCCACAGCCATTTGTCATAAACGCACAGCGCCCGGAGCGACCATCCCGGATTGAACGGCGCGGGGCGGCCTGTCTCCGGGGCCACGGAAGGCAGCCAGCGGGCCGTGGCGGGCATGAACTGCGCCAGCCCCTGCGCTCCCACATGGGAGACGGTCTCGTTGCGCCACCAGCTCTCCGTGTGAACCTGCGCGGCAAAAACGGACACCGGCGCATCCAGCCCCCATGAAGCATGGGCCGCCCGAACCAGCGTTGCCCGGTACTGCCGCGCCGCACGGGGAATCGTCACATCAGCGGCTTTCGCCTGAATCGGCAGCCATGTGGAAGCCAGCAAAAAGCCGACGCCCAGAAGGGCGGCCCGCAGCGCCTGCCGGGGAAACGCGACAGCCGGATTCGAGAGGTCTTTCATGGCCATCTTTTCCCTTTGCGGAATTACAGGCCCAGCGCCACGGCCACCACAAAGGCCGCGACAATCAGCGCCCGGCGCAGCAGGGACGCGCAGAATGCGGGAATGTAGCCGTCGCAGATGGTATAGTCGGGAATGCCGTCGTCCCCGTTGGCATCCGGGTCCCTGCGCCAGTCCCTGCTCAGATAGCCGGAGGGCACGGCATAAGGGAAAAAGAGGTAGTCGAAGATCAGGCCGACCACGCCGGACACCAGCACCAGAGCCAGTTTGTACAGAATGACGGGCAGCTGGACGGGAGAAATGAGCAGCACCGTTCCCGCCAGGACGGCGACAGCGCAGACAAACAGCGCCGCCAGCGCGCGGGGATTACGGGCAATGGAGGAAACCATACTTTTCCTTTCGCCGGTTCTCCTTCCGCTTCGCCGGGCCGATCCCGGCGAGACGGACGGGAGGACGGACCGACGCGAAAACGGCCCGCCATGACAAGAATGCCATGACGGGCCGTCATGCGCCCGGAAAGGGCGCGCACAGCGCGAACTTTTTTTCTTGCGCCTTATTCGTCAAAATTGCGGCAAAGCTCCCTGACCTCCCTGGCACGAACGCGCACGGGATTCTCCTTGAGGCGGACCAGCCTGCCCTCCGCGATATAATCATAAATGGTTCGTTCCGAGACGTTCAGGCAGTAGGCCGCCTGCCGGACATTCAGAAGCTCATGGCGGGCGAGCATCTCCTGGGGCGTCAATGTATACGGTCTGTCCGGAGGCACGCGGGGATAGCGTATGGGCAGGGGAATAGGAAAGCCGGAAGGGCGCTTCAGCGTGCAGTGATCCGCGCAGCCGATGCAGCAGAACACGTCGTCACGCACAAACCAGAACGGCTTGCGCTTTCCGCGCAAAAAATGGGAACAGCCCAGCCTTTCATAAACGCTCCGGTCCGGGGCCGCGTCATAAGGCCGCCACCCCTCCCTGGTCAGGGTCACAATTTCCTGAATACGAGTTCTGGACATACCTGCCCCCTAAAACAGCCTTGAAAAAAGTTCCTTTCCTTCTCGTTCCGTCTGTTCCCGACAAGCCGGACATTCCCTCCGATCAAGGCGGCGGCAGTGGGCGCAGCGTATTTCCTGCAAGGTTGCGGCCAGCGCTTCGCCCGTCACTTGCGGGACACGGACTTCCGCGTTTTCCCCGGAAGCGTTTTCGGCCAACGCTGCCCGAATCCTCGCGATCTGCCTAACCGCCTTGCCCGGATACTTCCCGGACAACACCATGTATACCGTGGCCCGCTTCAGTTCCGGGTGCGCCCGACAGAAGGCGTGGACGGACACATAGCGATCAAGAATCCGCGCCCGCAGCTCGTCAGCATCACGCACCGGCGCTATCCTTGATGCGCCTGCGATCAAAAGCCTTTTCCCGCCGCTGCAAATCGGAAAGCAGCGTGGAAATCTGGTTCCCGTCCCGCATCCAGACGAACACCGGCACGTTAAAAGCGCGTTTGCAGCGCGTGTCCAGGCTGGTCATGGAGTAGCCCAGCTTGCGCCATATGGTCAGAATCTGCCGCTTTTCTGCGGCAAAAGGCATTGAATCCGTAATCTCTATCCAGTCCGGGCGGCCGTGCGGCGTCACGCTCCTGTTGCGGCTTCTGGCGGGCGCGGTATAGGTGACGCCGTACTCGGCGGCAAAAAGCTGCACCAGGCGGGAAAGCTGGTGCATATTCATATCCTTGCGGCTGGATACGCCGAATTCCGAACGCAGCAGGTTCCGAAAGGCTTCCTCATCCATATGCGGGAGCTGCTTTCGGGCAATCTCAATCTTGCGGTACAGGCCGATCCGCATCTTCTGGTTATCCACGGCGACGCTCCTTGTGTACCACGACAGTTTCCACCGGCACGAACACGCGCTTTCCTCCCAGCGACACGTTGACCACCCAGCGGCCCCTGTAGTCCAGAATGGGTTCCGTATTTGTCCAGGTACCTTCATAAAAGCCGTCGGCTATCTTTACAGAAACGCGGGAGTTGCAGGGAATGTCCGGGGATGGCGCGGGCGCTTCCAGTCCGCCCAGGGCAAGCTCCGCCGCGAGCCGGGCTATCCCGTCCCGGTCGAAGAAACGCGGACGGCCGTCTTTCGCATCCAGCCAGCGCCGGGCCAGCCGTACCCGGTAGAAGCCCTCCGGCCCGCCATGCAACGGGGCCGGGGAACACTCCAGCTTGACGCGCGTTTCTCCATTGCGCACACTGATGGACGCGCAGAATTTACGGTTGTCCTTTCTCATGCTGCTACCTCGTAGCGCCATGTTGCACGCGATCCCGGAGTTCAGCCTTCTTGGCATCGTTGAAACGGTCAACCGTGCCCACCAGATAGCCGGTAATCCGCCGGATACGCTCAAATTTGACGCCTTCGCCAATGTAAATCTTTCCGTCCCGCTTCATATGAGGGAGACGGGAGCTTGCTTCCATCATCGCACTCTATCTCTGGCTGCTCGTCAGGCCCGGCGCGCCGCCGCCGGACGACGGCTCCATGCGGAGCCGTTTCGCTGTTCAGAATAACGAAAGCTGTTCCATTTTTTGCCTTGTTTTTGTGTCAGTTTTGACACGCGCGGCGCTTGTCTTCTTCGGCGCGGGCGGCATTTCCGGCTCGGTAAAGTGACCGCGCAACCACTGTGCCGCCTGCTCCTTGTCCCGGGGCCGGATGCTCCCGCCCCAGACCAGGCTCCGGCGTGTTTCCCATGCCCCGCGCACTTCCAGGGCAAGGTGATTGCCCCACAGCACTATCCCGTCCAGATTGAAAAACATGAGGTTCAGGGCCGTCATGCGTACGCAGTTCAGGTCTATGTCCTGCCCCACAAAGATAGCCCGCCCGTTCTGCTCGAACGTCTGCTCCTTTGCCGCCGCTATCAGGCAGGCTCCCGCGCCGCAGGCCGGGTCAAGAACCTTGAAACGGCCCGTTTCCGGCGGTTCTGTGTGCGTTATGCCGGACATAAGCCGCGCCACGGAAGACGGGGTGAAATACTGCCCCGTATAATGGTTTGCCGCGTATTCCTCATACAGCGGCCCAAGGGCTTCCTCGTTGGTAGCCCGCATGTAATCCAGCAGGCAGGCCGTGGCGTTGGCGAAGTGATCCGCTTCCCGCTGGCCCACGGGGGCCGTGTTGCGGTACACGCCCATGATTTCCAGATAGGACGGGTCGTCTCGCTGAAAGGCGTAAAACATCAGTCCCACCCAATCCTCAAAAACGCGATACCCGTGATATCCCATGCCGATAACGGCCTCTATTTCCTTGCGAACCGGGTTCAATCCCGGATTGACTCTCTGAGTGCTTTTCTTGCTCATGGCTGCTCGTCAGGCCCTGCGCACCACCGCCGGGCGACCGCGCCGCCCTTGGAAGTGGGCGGGCGGTTTCGCTTTTATGGCTTCATTGCCTCTTTCAAATCCTTGCAGGCGGCGAACGTCACCGCCTTATGCGCCGGGATATCCAGCGTTTCTCCGGTTCGCGGATTGCGTCCCGTGCGGGCCGCAATATCTTTGCTTTTGAGCTTGCCCAGACCGGGCAGCGGGATTTCCCCGCCGCCCAGCAGTTCGGCGGCGGCCACGTCGCCCAAAGCCTCCAGCATGACCTCCACCATGACGGTGTTCACGTCCCTGTCGGGATGCGCCGTGCGCACCGCCTGCGTCACGGCCTTGATAAGTTCCTGTCTTGTCATATGTCCTCCGGAGTTACACAATATTCAGGCTAGGTTTTTCGGAGTTCGTCCGGCTCATGCTTTCCCCTGCGCGGCTCCCGGCACGTCTTCCTTGCTGATTTCAATGAAAAAGGTGTCCGATTGCTGCCGTTTCAGCCCTACCAGCTCCAGACGTTCGTCCGGCCAGCCCAGCGCTGTGTCCTTGTTTATTTCTTCCTTGGTGCGGATTCCGTCCGGAAAATTGTACTGATGCAGTCTTTCCAGGGTCATCTCCGCCGTCACGCCCCGCATCTGGACTATCTTCGTGCTGGCCCTGAACCCGATCACGCCGAATCCCAGGTCAAGGCTCTTGCTTCTGGTGAACAGCTCCTGTCGGTTCATCCTGGCGTAGACAGCCACCGCGTCCGCCAGTTCCTTGCGCCGTGCCTGCAACGGCCCCGCAAGCCGACCGGCCCTGGTCTTCGCCTCGTCAACGGCTTCCCGCATTTCATTCTCAATGGTGGAAAGTTTACGGTCGATGGCCGCCATTTCCGCCAGCGCGCCCTCGCATTGAGCGCGGTCGGCTACCATGCACGGATCAGGCTTGATACGCGCCATTATCCACCCCCATCGTTTCGCGGGTATGAGTCTCATGAGTGATGCACAGCCCTTCCTCCAGTTCCGCCGCCTGTTCGGCTGCGCTCTGCAAATTGGAACGGCAAATCCGGAGCAAATCGGCGTCTTGCTCGTCGCGGGTATGTCCCAGGACTTCTCCAAGGGCCGAATGGATACGCAACAGTTTCTCCTTCAACATCGCTATGCCTCCTTTGGGTCATCGTTCTTATTTGGGGTGAGATTTTTGTCGAATCGCGCCAGCAGTACCTTGCAGGCATCCGTAATGCTTTGCGCCGTCTTCCTCGCGTAGGGGTCCGCACACAGCATCAGCCGTGCGATGGTGGCCGCCGCCGTGCGTTCCCGTGCAAAGGGGTCTGTTTCCCGCAGCGGCGGATACGGTGTTTCCGGGGTTCTGTCCGCCTTCACCGTGGACCGCCAGGTGACGGCGTTCCGCTCATCCTTTCCCGCCCGCGCTATGAAACCTTCCTCCGCCAGCCAGTTGCAGTACCGGAGCGCCTGCGTGTAGGAAATGCGCGTCATCATGGCGCATTCCGATATGGACCAGCCCGGCTTTGCCTTGCGGACAAAGCGCCACAGATTCTCGTAGCTTTTTGCCTCCCGAGGGCGATGCCTGAAATCGTAGATAAAGCAGCCTGCGCGCGTTCGTTTGACTTCTCCGTGCCGCGCCATATTGGATATACGGGTGCGAACAATGGCGTAGTCTGCCTCGTTATCCAGCCCCAGCGTTTCATATACAAGGCGGAGACTGATTTCCTTGCCCCCTTCGCCCAGGGATTGCAGCGCCGTGCGGACGGTTTCCTTGCTGACTTCCTTGCGGATATCCATGACGCGCCTCCTACTTGCGCCGCCAGGATCGCGCGGAAATAACGGTATCCAGCATCGGCTCGTCCACAGAGAACTTTTCCGCCGCCTTTGCCGCCTTTTCGAGCAGAAGCATCATATTGCGTACCAGCCGGAAGTCTCCTTCCGCCCGTTCAGCGATACGTCCGCAGAGTTCCGCCGGAATATCCAGCGCCGCCGCTTTCATGGCATACATGGCAACTTCCGCCGCGTTGATGGGGCCGAATTCCACCTCATGGGCTACGCGGCTCCATACGCGGCGACGCTCGGAAAGAAGTCCGAAAATGCCTTCCTCTCCTATCAGAATGATGGGAGCGCCCGTCATTTCCAGAATGTCCCGCAAATCTTCAATGCGCCCGATGGCCAGCCGGTCCGCCTCGTCCACGAAAACGGGCTTGCGATCCCGCTCCAGAAGCTCCACGATGGACTGCTTGCAGCGATTAGCGCTCATGCGGGGCAAATCTCCGTTCTTGCCGCGTACCTCGAAAAGCACGCGTTGAAGAAATGCTGCCTGCGTCCAGCCTTCCCATACCCGGATGTACGCGCCGCCGCGCTGATAATGGTACTGGTCAGCCGCCACGCTTTTGCCGCGCCCGGCCTGACCGTGGGCAAGGATGAATCCACTGGTTCCCCGGCCCGCGTCCACCACGGCGTCCACCGCCGTATTGAACCGCGCCGTCGCGTCTGTGGGGATAATTACGTCTCGCATATAGCCTCCCTATGCCGTTGCCATATTGCCTTGTCTGAAATGCAGCAGTTCCAGCTTGTCCTCGTATAACCTCTTGAAATTGCGCTGGAACTGCGGAGTTTTCTCGAAATAGTCCATGAATGCCGCGTCTTCCGGCACCAGAGCCGCGCCCCGCTCGTGAAGGGCCGTGAACAGGTAGTCGTAGCGGGCCGGTTCATCCGGGAAGCGCTTGAAAATGGAAGGTTCGTAGGAAGGGGCGTCCAGTTCCTCGCGCGCCTGCGCTCCGGCGGCCTTGGCGGCCTCGATGGCCGCCTTCTCCGGGGCGGAGAGCGCCGGGATCTTCTTGACGGGCACGGGGGCGGAGATTGTCTTCTGAAAGCCGGAGATCTGCCGTTGGCGGGCTTCCGGGATAAGGATCGTTTCCGTCATCTGCCGTATTCCGGCCTTGGCTCCGCGTTCCTGCCACTTTTTGAGTTCAAGGGCTTCCGTAAGGTCCCGCTGCTGCTCTGCCGTTCCCAGGACTCGCGCGGCGGGATGAATACCGGCGGCGATGCCGTAATGATAGCGGTCTCGGGCTTCACAAAGCCTGTTGCCGTCCATGTCATAGACAAGTACCGTGTACGGCGAGAGCTGCCAGTCATAGCGAACCAGTACCGGATGACGGCGGTTGAACAGGGCTTCGTGCCAGAACAGACGGCCGTCCAGCCGTATGCCGTCCTTGCTTATGGTGCGGACTTCCTTTTGCAGCATCAGCAGCGTGAGCCGCTCCATATCCACGCCCGGCCCCCGGCCTTCCTCGAACACCTCTCCGGGCGTTCTGCCGCGTAAATGTGTGGTCGTCTGCGGGCGGGAAGCGTACAGTTCAAACCAGTACGCCAACCATTCATATGTTTCTTCCAGCGTGAGCGGGCGGCGGCCCAGCTTTTCATGCAGACGGCGGTGCAGCTTTTCGTTCCGGTGCAGCCGCGCGGGCTTGTGGGCAATATCCCATCCCGTATAGGACGGCGTGAGCTCTTCCAGTTCGTGCATGGTTCCGAAGAACCGTTCCACGGGCTTGCTCTGGCCGTGATAGGGCCAGGCATGGACGACTTCACAGCCGAGGTCACGATAAAGGCCGAGGAATCCGGCCTGCTCAAAGTCCTTGCAGCCGTCGAAGAACCGCGCCCGGAACGCCTTGCCGTTATCCAGGTAGACGACGCGGGGGAATTTCCCCAACCGGATGCAGGCACGACGGAACGCGCTGGAAATACAGGCCACGTTTTCCGTTGCCATCACTTCCCAACCCAGCGGGTAACGGCTCCCGCCATCGAAAAACAGAAGCAGCGTCATGCGCCTGGGCTTGCCGGTATCAGGGTCAAGCGTTTCAAAGTTGAGCGTATGGCCGTCAGCGATCACCACGTCACCCACGCCTACCAGTGACCAGTCTCGCAGGATGGATATGGCGCACCTGTCGTTCCAGGCTTTTTCGCCGTTGCGCCACAACGTCCAGTCGCTGAAACACGTCCTGGAGTAGTTGGCTACCCATCGCCGGATGGTATCGTCCGAGGGGACGGCCAGATTTTCCGCCTTGCATCGCTCCTGTATGATGCGGGCGCAGGTGCTGATTTGACGGCCGCCGTCCAGTATCTGCCCCAGGATGATGGTCTGGTGCCGCTCCGTGAGCATGCTCTTGCCCCGATGAGCAAGGCCGCGCTTGTCGGCCAGGGCCAGGACGCCGCCGGACTCCTTCTGTTCCAGCTTCCAGCGTTCCAGGCTTTTCCAGCTTACGCGCGGGCCGAGTTCCGCAAGGAGCTTGCTCCACGCGCCGCCCTGATAGGCAAGAATGAAGGCCTGCTTCTGCTTGATGGTGCTGCCGTGCTTCGACTGCCAGTCCAGATAAAGTCCCAGCAAATCTGCCTTCGCCAGAGCCTTATAGCGACGCTTGTCGTCAAGAATGGCCTGTTGTGCCGGAGAAAGGAGCCGGGGAGCGGCGCCATCGGCGGGAAAAGCTGCGCTGCTGGCAGCCTCTTCCTCTATTGCCCGGCGTTCCTCCGCCGTCTGAATGGCGCACCGCGTCGCTTCCGGCATGGAGGAAACAAGCCACTCCTTCCCGCCGCCGCGCCCTTTACGCGGGCGAGATTGCCAGCCTTCGCGTTCCGCACGTCTGACTACCGAGGAACTCACGGAAAGCCTGAGAAGGTGCACCAACTCCGTTGTTGTGTAAGCCTCCTTGAGCGTCATGACAGCCGCCTATGCCGCGCTCTCCGCACGACGGGGATCGTACAGTAGCCGCTCAGGAATCCCGAAGGAACGAAGAGCGTTCAAAACGCGCGGGCTGTGCCTGTAGCCGTTCATCGTCGCGGATACGGTCTGCGGTGTCACACCGGCTACCTCCGCTACATCCACAAAATTCTTTCCCTTCTCGTCGAGAAGGCGCTGAATTTCACGCTTGGAATCGGCGCGCCCTCGTCCGTAGGGTTGCAGCTTGCTCATGGAATCCTCCATCCGGAGCTTGAAGCATTGGCATTGCTAAAATGGGGGCGGCCTGCTATGGCTGATTTGTCGCGTTATTTTTCAACCGCCCGTAAATTTTTTTTGCGCTATTTTTTGCGCATAGTCAATGAAAATTGCGCAAAACTTTATTTTTTAGCAAAAAAGATTTTTTCGGGCAAAACAAATGGGTTAGCTATTTTTTGTGCGCAAAAGTTCGCGCAAAACTTAACGGCCCGGAACTTTTGCGCCATGAATGATCTTGCAGAGCGTTTAATA
>CAJMRA010000042.1 GCA_905215675.1 uncultured bacterium
GAAACGACAGGCCGTATGGTTGGAAACGCGCAGCGTTTCAAACTGAAATTGCTCTGGTGTTAACATGCCCTGAGAGACGCGGCAGGAGGTTGGTTGATGGGTTCCTTTTTGCAAAAGATGCGGGGAGGCGGGCAGGCTCCGCCGCGCGTGGCTCTTTCCGAGGTGGGCGTTTCCTGGGCGGGGAGCTGTCTGACCATCGCCCTGATTGCGCTGCTTGAGCGGCTGACGACGGGGAATATGGGCTTTCCGCTGCTGATCGGATCGTTCGGGGCTTCGGCCGTGCTGGCGTTCGGCGCCATCGACAGCCCGCTGGCGCAGCCGCGCAATCTTGTGGGCGGGCATGTGGTGTCCGCGCTGGTGGGCGTCAGCTGCGCGTCGCTTTTTCCTGACGCCGCGGGGCTTGCGGCCTGTCTGGCCGTGGCCACGGCCATTGCCTGCATGCACCTGAGCAAGACCCTGCATCCCCCCGGCGGCGCGACGGCGCTCATCGCGGTCATGGGGGGCGACAATATCCGCGCGCTCGGTTACGGTTATGTGCTCGCGCCCTGTCTGGCGGGCGCGCTGCTGATGCTGGGCATGGCGCTCGTGGTCAACAACATCCCCCGGAACCGGCGCTATCCGCGCTACTGGTGGTAGAGCGTTTTGCCCTTGAAAAGGGCAAAAGGGGAGGCGGCGGCACAGCGCCGTACGGCCCGGTATTTCGTGGAAAAACATCTTTTTTCCGCGAAATACCGGGCCGTATGGTTTGAAACGCACAGCGTTTCAAACTGAAATTGCTCTAACACGGAAAAGGTTCCGGCGTTTCCGGCGGCTACTCGTCCGTATCGCGCACAACTTCCAGAATGTGGGGCTGCTTGCGGATGATCTCGATAATGTCATAAAGCTGCGAGGCGTTGCGCACCTGAATGGTGAGATGCAGTTCCGTACGGCCGTCCACGAGGCTCTTGCAGGAAAGTTCGTTGATGTTGATCTGCTGCTGGGCCAGTGCCGCAGCCACCTGCGCCAGCACGCCGGGCTGGTTCTCGGCGATGATGAAAATGACGGCGTCGTAGGGCTTTTCTTCCTGACCGTCCCAGTGGACGGAAATCAGGCGTTCCGGCTCCATGTTGGCCACGTTCGGACAGTCCGCCCGGTGGACGGTGATGCCCATGCCGCGGCTGATGTAGCCGATAACCGGGTCGCCGGGCACCGGGTTGCAGCACTTGGCAAAGCGCATGAGCACGCCGTCCACGCCGTCGGAAAGGCTGATGCCGTCCGCGGCCTTGCGCGGGGCGTCGTCCTTGCTTTCCTTCGGGGCGTCCTTTTCCTTCTCCTTTTCCTTGCCCTGACTGATGGCCGCCGCCAGCGAGGGATCGTCGGGATGCAAGACGGCGTAGAGGCGGTTGAGCACGCGCCGCGGGGTGATGTGGGCATAGCCCACGGCCGCAATCAGCTCGTCCACATTTTCAAAATTCAGCTCGCCTGCCACAAGGGCAAGCTGACCTTCCTTGAGGGCGCGGGGCACGTTGAGACTGACCTTGCGCCCTTCCTTTTCCAGCATGTCGCGGCCCAGCACCAGCGCATGGGCGCGTTCCTCCGTACGCAGATAATGCTGAATGCGATTGCGCGCGCGGGCCGTCTTGACCATCTTGAGCCAGTCGCGATTGGGCGAACGGGCGTTGTCGGTGATGATCTCCACGGTGTCGCCGTTTTTCAGGGGCGTACCCAGCGGCATCAGGCGGCCGTTGATCTTGGCCCCTGAACAATGATGCCCCACCTTCGTATGGATCATGTAGGCGAAGTCCAGGGGCGTCGCGCCCTCGGGCAGTTCCTTGACGTCGCCCGCGGGCGTGTAGACGTAGACTTCATCCTTGAACAGATCCAGCTTGAGGGCGTGCATGAATTCGCGGGAGTCGGCTTCCTCGCGCTGGCGCTCGAAAATTTCGCGCAACCACGAGAACTGCTCCAGATCGCGGGTATGGACGCGGCCCTTTTCCTTATACAGCCAGTGGGCGGCAATACCGTGTTCGGCCTGCCGGTGCATTTCCTCGGTGCGAATCTGTATCTCGATACGCTCGCCTTCCGGCCCGATGACCGTCGTATGCAGGCTCTGATAGCCGTTGGCCTTGGGCATGGATATATAATCCTTGAAGCGCCCGTGTACCGGCTTCCATTGCGAATGGACAAGGCCCAGCACCGCGTAACAGTCCTTGATGTCCTCCACGATGACGCGAAAGGCCATGATGTCGTGCATTTCGTCCAGCGTGAGCGACTGGGACTGCATTTTCTTGTAGATGCTGTACTTGTGCTTGATGCGGCCGTACACTTCGCCGTGGAGATCGTTGGAGGCCAGCAGATCCTTGAGCAGATTCACCACCTTTTCGATGATCTGTTTCTCCACGACCTGATGCTTTTCCAGCCAGAGATCAATCTGATTATAGATGTCCGGCCGCAGGTACTTGAAGCTGAGGTCCTCAAGATCGCGCTTCATGATGTACAGGCCGAGGCGGTTGGCCAGCGGCGCGTATATGTCCATGGTTTCCTGCGCGATGCGGCGCTGCTTGTGGGCCTTCTGGAAATCGAGCGTGCGCATGTTGTGCAGGCGGTCGGCCAGTTTCACCATCAGCACCCGCATGTCGTGGCTCATGGCGAGTATCATCTTGCGGATGTTTTCCGCCTGCGCCTCTTCCTTGTTTTCAAACGGGATCATGCTGATCTTCGTGACCCCGTCCACAATGTCGGCCACCTCTTCGCCGAACTGCTCGTCGATATCCTCGATGGTGGTGCCGGTGTCTTCCACGGTATCGTGCAGCAGGCCCGCCGCCACCGTGGGTTCGTCAAAGCCCATGTCCGCCAGCGTGTAGGCGACGGCCAGCGGATGCGACAGGTACGGTTCGCCGGAAAGGCGCGTCTGCCCCGCATGCGCCGATGCCGCGAACACGTAGGCACGCTGAATCAGCTCCAGATTGGCTTCCTGATTATGGGCCGCTACCTTGTCGAGAATTTCCTGAATGCGGATCATGCTTTGCCCCGCCGAAGATATGTTTTTCCCGCCGTTGCGGGAGGCTGTGCCGAAAGGAACGGACGTGCCGTTTCAGGGCGTTTTTCCTTTGAAAAAGGAAAAATGCAAGGCGGCGGCGCAGCGCCGCCCGGCCCCGGGTAAGCGGAAAAAACGCGTTTTTTCCGCAAAACGACAGGCCGTGTGGTTTGAAACGCAAGGCGTTTCAAACTGAGAATGCTACAGGCGTGTCTCTTTCATGTTGCCGCCAAGTCCTCCCCCTTGTCAATGTGAAGCGGCCTTTCCGTTGTTCGTACGCCGGAATTTTCCGTTCGCGGACCGGGAGCGCCCTGTTTGTCTGTCCGTCTGGGGGGTGCTGATACAAATCTATAAATTATTCAATATAAGCAGAACAAAAGGTTGTAGATAGAGCGTTTCACCTTTGAAAAAGGTGAAACGCGAGGCGGCGGCACAGCGCCGCCCGGCCAAAAGTGAGCGGAAAAAGCGCGCTTGGGAAGGGAGGGGCCTGGGGGAAGAATGACGGGAACGCCTTTTCGATGGCGGCCGCAGGTCGTGCCCGTTGCGGCAAAGGCAGCTCCGGGCATCGACGGCGGCAACGAGGGGGCCTTCCCTCAGTCGTCAATCCAGATGAGGGACGCCTGTCGGCCGCAGGCGGGATTGCGGCGGTAGGAATAGAAAGCGGGATTGGCGAAGGTGCAGAGATCAAGCCCGTAGATATGGCTTTCGGGCAGACCGGCCTGCCTGAGCTGGCGGCGGGTCAGGCTCCAGAGATCCATGCGGCGGCTGCGCTCGTCGAACCAGGGGCGAAAGGCGTCCGGCCATTCGCGTTCAAAGTTGACGAATTCGGCATGCGCCGGGCCGAGACTGGGACCGCGCACGGCGAAGACCTCGCGGGGAGGAATGCCGTAGCGTTCGCAGAAGCGGGCGACGCCGGAGCCGGGAAAGTCGCAGCGGTTGCCGCGCCATCCGGCATGCAGGGCCGCCACATGACGGCCCGAGGCGTCGGCCAGCAGAATGGGCTGGCAGTCGGCCGTCTTGATCATGAGGGCCCGGCGGGGGCGATCGGTGGCGGCTCCGTCGGCTTCCAGACGCGAGGCCTGATCGGGGTCCGTGGGCGCGGGATCGAAGAGCAGGGCGTCGCCGTGCACCTGCCGGAGTTCCACCCAGTCTTCGACGCCGAGAGCGTCGGCCAGCGCGCGGCGTCGGGCGCGGACGTCGTCGGCGTCGTCGCCCACATCCAGCGACAGATTGCCGCCCGCGTAGTCCGGGGCGGGGGCGGCGGCCGCCGGAGAGGGCGTCAGGCCGCGGCACTGGAAGGCGCAGCGCACGCGGGGCACGCCCGGAAAGCGGAAGGGCAGGAAGGTCAGGGCCATAGCGTCTCCTTGTCGGTACAGATGCAGTTTACGCGCTGATCCCAGGGCGCGACGGGCAGATTTGTCAGAAGCTGGCAATGATGGCAGAGGGCCAGCCGCAGCAGCGAGGACGGCGCGGACGCCAGAAAGCGGTCGTAATAGCCGCCGCCGAATCCCAGCCGATAGCCGGAGCGGTCGAAACCCACGCCGGGAAGCACCATGAGCGTCGGCGTAAAGCGGGGATCGTCGGCCCGGAGGCCGGGCAGGCTCGGCAGGGGTTCCAGCAGGTTGAAGGCGCCGGGCGCGAGATCGTCGGGCCCGGCGCAGCGGACGAAGTCCATGACGCCGGGCTCGTCGGGGCGCACGCGGGGCAGAAAGACCTCTTTTCCCTCGTCCCAGGCGCATTGCAGGAGGAGGCCCGTATCCATTTCTTCCTTCAGGGCCATGTAAAGGGCCACGGCGCGGGCCTGCCGCCAGACGGGCAGGGCAAGGACGCGGTTCTGGGCGAGCCGGGCGGCCCGCGCTCGTTTTTCGGCATCGAGATCGCGCCGCAGGGCGCGCAGTTCCCGGCGCAGGGCCTGTTTGATGTGGGGATCGGCCGTGGCGACGGGCGGCGGCGTTGCCGTCGGGGGCGACGCCGGAGTATGAAAACGCACCAGAGAGGCGGCCATGCCGCAGAGGGAAACTTCCTCGCCGGTCTGCAATCCGGCGCGGCGGGCCATGCCGAAGAGCGCGCCGTTGCGGAAAAAGGCGGAAGCCGCCGCGGCGGAAGCGCGCCAGGGTCCCAGCGGCAGCAGGGGCGAGAGACCGGGCAGCAGACGCGCCGCCCAGCAGGCGGGCAGGCAGAGATTGCGCTCCGGCAGGACGAAATCGGCGATCCAGACGTCGCTTGCGGCGCGGGCGGCGGCCTGCAACAGCGCAAAACCGGCGTCGGGCGGCAGGGTGGAAAGCGCGTAGGACAGCCGGACGGCGGGCAGGGACGCCGGGGCCGCGGCCTGCAATGTCGCCAGAGTGGGATTGAGCGGGCTGTTCCGCACGGCGGCGGGCCAGGGCACGCGCCCGCGCAGGAGGGAAGCGGCAAGAAAGGGCGTCAGCATGGACTGTTGTCGAGGCGGTTGAGAAGATGGGCCCGGACGGCGGCATAGGCGTCGTCCTCGGGCAGGGTTTCCACCAGATGGCGGGCATGTCCTTCCGCAAGAAAGCGGCGGCGACTGGCGGCAAAGTGCAGATCGCCGAACCACGTGCCCAGCAGCACGCGGAAGTCGTTGACGCTGCGCAAATCGGCATAGGAGGCCACGCGATTGCTCAGCGCGTCGTCCCGCACGCGGGGCGAGAACAGGCCCGGCGTATCCGGCAGACTGAGTACGGCCGTGCGCGTGGCGGCGTCGGGGTGATGCAGGCTTTCATCCATGACGCGCAGGATATCCAGCTTGTCGGCGTCGCGCACGACGCAGGTCACCAGACGGAAGGCGTCCGGCAGTCCCGCGGGCAGGGCGTAGCGGTTGTGCATTCCCACGGCGGCCAGCGTCAGGCGGCGTATGGCGGGCGCTTCCGTGTCGAGGCGCTTTTCCCGTTTGAGAATGCGCACGCCCCATTGTCCGTGATTGCACGATTCGGCGTCCCGGAAGGTGCGGAAGCGGCGGTACTGCTCAAAGCGGGCCACGTCATGATACAGCGCGGCCAGCAGGGCGGCGCGGGCCTCCGTGGGCGCAAAGGCTTCTTCCGCCACAATGGCCCGGGCATGGGCGAGTACCTTGGCGGTATGCAGTTCCTTCAGATCCAGAGGCGCGGGATTTTCCCGTTCTCCGGCGCGTTCCGCAGCCACGTAGACGCGGAACCATTCCTCATGGGGGCGAATATCAGGCAGTGCGGCGTTCATGGACAAGATGTATCGTCAGCGGGCGGGCAAGGCAAGCGGGCCGTGCTTGAGGGACGCGGGGCTCTGTGATAGCGTACGCTACCATACGGCCTGTCGTTTCGCGGAAAAAATGCGTTTTTCCCGCGCGCTTCGGGCCGGGCGGCGCGGTGCCGCCGCCTCGCGTTGTATCTTCAAAGATAAAACACTGTTGTTCCGCATTTGCCGGAACGCCTGCCCCTTTCAGGGAAAACGCTCCGGCGGTATGCGGCCGGGAGCGGCGGACGCGGGGCCTTGCGACAACCATTTTTCATGAGGTGGACATATGGCGGATTTCGTGCATCTGCATTGCCATACGGAATACAGCCTGCTTGACGGCGCCATACGGCTCAAGGACCTGTGCGCGCGGGCCAAGGACTTCGGCATGCCTGCCTGCGCCATCACGGATCACGGCAACATGTTCGGAGCCGCCTATTTTGCCAAGCAGTGCGCATCCGTGGGCATCAAGCCCATTTTCGGCTGCGAAGTCTATGTCTGCCATGATCATACGGACAGGACCAGCGAGCTGGCGCGCAAGCGGAATCATCTGATTCTGCTCGCCCAGAACATGACCGGCTATCACAACCTGATCAAGCTCGTCACGCGCGGGTATCTGGAAGGCTTCCATTACAAGCCCCGCGTGGACAAGGCGCAGCTGCGGGAGCATGCCGAGGGGCTGATCTGCCTTTCCGCCTGCATTGCGGGCGAAATTCCGCGCGCCATCGAGGCGGGCGACATGGATCGGGCCGTGGCGCTGGCCGGAGAGTATGCGTCCATCTATCCGGGGCGGTTTTATCTGGAATTGCAGTCCAACGGGCTGGAGGAGCAGGTTCGCGCCAACAACGGCCTGATGGAAATTGCGGAAAAGCTGAAGTTGCCGCTGGTGGCGACCAACGACTGCCACTATCTCAACGCCGACGACGTGGAGGCGCACGAGGTGCTGCTCTGTATTCAGACGCAGACCACCATGGACGACCCCAAGCGCATGCGCTTCGGCACCAATCAGTTATACTACAAGTCCGCCGAGGACATGGAGCGCGATTTCGGGCATGTGCCCGAGGCGCTGGCCAACACCATGCGCATTGCCGAGCAGTGCAACGTGGAGCTGGATTTCGGCCATCACTATTTCCCTGTCTATCCCCTGCCGGAAGGGGCCACGCTGGAGTCGGAATTCCGCCGTCTGGCCGAGGAAGGTCTGGAAAAGCGTCTGGAAAAGCATCCGGATCGGGATACCATCGACATGCAGGCCTACCGGGATCGCCTGCAATACGAGCTGAAAGTCATCTGCGAGATGGGCTTTCCCGGATATTTTCTCATCGTGCAGGAGTTCATCAACTGGGCCAAGGATCACGGCATTCCCGTGGGGCCGGGGCGCGGTTCCGCCGCGGGAAGTCTGGTGGCCTGGGCGCTGCGCATCACCAACCTTGACCCCCTGCCGTACAATCTGCTGTTTGAACGCTTCCTGAATATCGAGCGCGTCAGCCTCCCCGATATCGACGTGGACTTCTGCGAACGGCGGCGCACGGAGGTGATCCAGCATATGGTGGACACCTACGGCAAGGACAGCGTGGCCCAGATTACGACTTTCGGCACCATGAAGGCCAAGGGCGTGGTGCGCGATGTGGGCCGGGCCCTGGGCATGACGTTTGCGGAAACGGACCGCATCGCCAAGATGGTGCCGGATGATCTGAAAATGACCATCGCCAAGGCCATGGAGGCGGAGCCGGAACTGCAACGCCTGTACAAGGAAGACAGGCAGGTGAGGAATCTGCTGGACACGGCGCAGCGTCTGGAGGGGCTTTCGCGTCACGCGTCCACGCATGCGGCCGGGCTGGTGGTGTCCGACAAGCCCATGGTGGAATATCTGCCGCTGTATCTGGGCAAGCGCGGCGAACTTGTGACCCAGTTCGACGGCCCCATGACCGAGCAGACGGGGCTGGTGAAGTTCGACTTTCTGGGCCTCAAGACCATGACGCTCATTCAGGACGCGCTGGACAACATCACGTTACAGGGTCAGGAAGCGCCCGATCTGGATAATCTGCCGCTCACCGATCAGGCCACCTACGATCTGTATTCGCGCGGCGATACGGACGGGGTCTTTCAGGTGGAAAGTTCCGGCATGCGCCAGTATCTGCGCATGCTCAAGCCCTCGTGCTTCGAGGACATCATCGCCATGCTGGCCCTGTATCGTCCGGGGCCGCTCGGTTCGGGCATGGTGGATGAATTCATCAAGCGCAAGCACGGACAGGTGCCTGTCGTCTATCCGCATGATTCGCTGACGGAATGCCTGCGCGACACCTACGGCGTCATCGTCTATCAGGAACAGGTCATGCAGATTGCCCAGATCATCGCCAACTACACGCTGGGCGGCGCCGACCTGCTGCGGCGCGCCATGGGCAAGAAAAAGGCCGAGGCCATGGCCAAGGAGCGCGTGAAGTTCGTCGAGGGGGCCGCAAAGAACCATATCGGGCAGGAAAAGGCCGACGAAATCTTTGACCTGATGGAAAAGTTCGCGGCCTACGGCTTCAACAAGTCGCATTCGGCGGCCTATGCGCTCGTGTCCTATTTTACGGCCTATCTGAAAGTCCATCACAAGGTCGAATTCATGGCCGCGCTCATGACGTCGGAAATGGGCAATCAGGAAAAGCTGCTCAAATATGTTTCCTGCTGCAAGGATATGGATATCGACGTGGTGCAGCCGTCGGTCAACGACAGCCAGCGTTCCTTTTCCGCCAAGAACGGCAAGGTGGTCTTCGGTCTGGGCGGCATCAAGAACGTGGGCGACGAAGCCATCCGCGAAATCATCGAGGCCCGCGCCGACGGCGGCGAATATGCGTCCCTGTATGATCTCTGTTCGCGCGTGAACCTGCGCAAGGTCACCAAGCGCGTGCTGGAAAGCCTCATCAAGGGCGGGGCCTGCGACTGCCTCGGCGCAAGCCGGGCCGCGCTGCTGGCGGCGCTGGACATCACGGTGACCCGCGCCCAGAAGCGCGCCAGGGACAAGGCCTCCAATCAGGTTTCCCTGCTGGCCATGGCCCCGCAGACGGAAGCCGCGCCGCAGCCCGGCATCGGTTTCGACTGCCCGGAGGCGGGCATGCCGGAAATGGACGAGGACCTCAAGCTCAAGGCGGAAAAGGAGGCCCTCGGCTTTTTCCTGACGAGTCATCCCCTGCAGCCGTTCAGCCGGGAAATACGGCGCAACAACATGACGACGCTGGAAGACGCCCGCGATCGTTTCCCCGGGGCGGAACTCACCTGCGCCGTGCTGGTGACCGGCATCAAGGAAGTGCTCACCAAGTCCAAGGGCGAGCGCATGGCCTTTGTGGCCGTGGAAGACCTGACGGGCCACGCGGAAGTGACCTTCTTTCCCCGGTCCTATGCCGAGGCGCGGGAACTGCTCAAGAGCGAGCAGCCCTTGTGCCTTGTGGGCAAGATCGACGCCCAGCAGGACGGCGGGGACGACATGGACGGCGAGGAGGAAGCGCCCCGCGAAGTGAAGATGCTCGGCCAGAGCGTGCGCCTTCTGGCCGAGGCCTGCCGCGAAAGCGATCGGCCCATCGGCATTTCCGTCCCCGCGGAACGGCTGGGGCGGGAAGACATGCTGGCCTTGCGCAACATCATTCAGGAGCATCCCGGACCGGTGGAAGCCTATCTGAACGTTCTGCTCGACGATTGCGAGTGCCGTATCCGGCTGGGCGCGAACTTTACCGTGACGCCCGGGCCGGAGCTGGACAGGGCTCTTGCCGCGTGGGCATCCTGATCCGTCGTTCCCGACGGGAACGCGGGCGCGGCGAGGCGGGCCGCAGGAAAAACATTTGACAGAAGGCCGATGGCGATGGAATTCTTGAGCCCGTCGCGTGAGGTCCGACGTTTCCGCCTCCGCTTTTTTTGTTTTTTGAAGTCGGGGCCCTCCGGGGTCCGTCGCAACACAAGGACATCCCATGAGCGCGTTTGAATCCTTCATGTCCTGGCTGGTGCGTCTCATCAGTCCGGCGCAGACCGGCAATCTGGAACAGGGCGATACCGACGACGATATCGTATGGGATCAGAATGCCCGCACGGTGCTGGCCATTCTGATCGTCATTGTTTCCGCCTTCATCATTTACTGGATTATGAGCTGATGGCACGAAAACTCTGGCGCCTTACCGTGCGCGATGAATTTTCCGCAGGGCATGCGCTGCGGCATTACGAAGGCAAGTGCGAGCGCCTGCATGGGCACAATTTCGCCGTGGAACTGACGGTGGAGGGCGAGCGACTGGAACCGGATACGGAAATACTGCTGGATTTCAAGCTGCTGAAGCAGGCGCTCAAGACGGCGCTGGAAGAACTGGATCACCGCATTCTCAATGAGGTTGCGCCCTTCGATACGGTGAATCCGTCGTCGGAGAACCTGTCGTGCCATCTCTGGCGGCGGGTGGCGCAGCTGCTGGAAGAAAATCCGAATCCGCAGGCGCGGGCCGTGCGGGTGCACAGCGTCAGCGTTTCGGAAAAGGGCGCGCAGACGGCGACGTATATGGAACTGGACGCCTGATCCCCCTGCCTGCCGGAAGTTGATTTTTTTTGTTGACAGCGACCGGCAAACCACGTAGAAACGCTTTTGCCGCATGAACGTCCCCATCGTCTAGCCGGCCCAGGACAACGGCCTTTCACGCCGTCGACAGGGGTTCAAATCCCCTTGGGGACGCCAAGAAAATCAAGCCCTTACGAGCAATCGTGAGGGCTTTTTCGTATAAACGACCCGCTAGGCGGGATGTTCTAAAAAGCTTAAAGATTTGCATGTGTTATAAAAACTCCTTTTGATTTGTTACGGTTAATGTGCGGTCTGGCAACTGCACCCGAAAACAAATCAAAAGGAGGTCGCTATGGGCG
>CAJMRA010000043.1 GCA_905215675.1 uncultured bacterium
AGCGGAAAAACCGCGTTTTTTCCGCGAAACGACAGGCCGTATGGTTTGAAACGCATAGCGTTTCAAACTAAAAATGCTCTAGGCTTTTCGGGCATTCGCCGTTACATTGCTTCGACGAACATCACGAACAGAAAGGGCGTAGCGCTATGATTGCATATCTTGAAGGGCGGCTTGCGGAAACGTGGGATGACGCCTGCCTGCTGGTGACGGAAAGCGGCGTGGGGTACGAGGTGGGCCTGCCAACCCATCTCTGTGCAAACCTGCCCGATCGCGGCCGCCCCGTGACCTTTTATATTTGTCATGTTGTCCGTGAAGACGCGCAGGAGCTTTACGGCTTTGCGTCCTTTGAGGAGCGGCAGACATTCCGCACCCTGCTTTCCATTTCCAAGGTGGGTGCGCGTACGGCGCTGGCCATTCTTTCCCTGTACCGCCCGGACGATTTGCGACGGGTGGCGGCGGAAGAGGATGTGGCGGCGCTGACGCGCGTGCCGGGTATCGGCAAGAAGACGGCGCAGCATATCCTGCTGGAATTGAAGGACAAGCTCAAGGCGGCCGATCTGCCGTCCACCCCGTCGGCGGCGCGTCCTCCGGCCGTCTTCCGCGATGCCGTGGACGGTCTGATGAATCTCGGCTATCCCGAGGAGGAGTGCGCCGCGCTCGTCCGCGAACTGTTGCGGGAGCAGCCGGACCTTGACGTGAGCGAAGTGCTGCGCGCCGCGCTCAGGACGCTGGGCAAGGGGAGGATGTGATGCCGGATTTTCCGAGCGCGGAAGAAATGTTCCCCCCCCGGGCCGATGCCGGAGCCTCCGGCGACGACGGCGTGCGTCCCCGGCGGCTGGACGATTTCATCGGACAGGATGAATTGCGCGCCAATCTGCGCGTTTATCTGGATGCGGCCCGGGAGCGCGGCAAGGCGCTGGATCATACGCTGTTCTACGGCAATCCCGGTCTCGGCAAGACGACGCTTGCCCAGATCATGGCGGCCGAGCTGGGCGTCAACCTGATCTGCACGTCGGGCCCCGTGCTGGAACGCAGCGGCGATCTTGCGGCCATCCTGACCAATCTGTCGCGCCACGATCTGCTGTTCGTCGATGAAATTCATCGTATGCCCATTGTCGTGGAAGAAGTGCTGTATCCGGCCATGGAGGATTTCAAGCTCGATCTCGTCATCGGGCAGGGCCCGGCCGCGCGCACCGTCAAGATCGACATCGAACCCTTTACGCTGGTGGGCGCGACCACGCGCATGGGGCTCATATCCTCGCCGCTGCGCGATCGTTTCGGCATCGTGGCCCGGCTGGAGTACTACACGCCGGAGGATCTGGCCCGCATTGTCGCGCGGACGGCCCGTATTCTCGGCGTGACCATCAGTCCCGCCGGGGCGCTGGAAATAGGCCGCCGTTCCCGGGGAACCCCGCGCATTGCCAACAGGCTGCTGCGCCGGGTCCGGGATTTCGCCCTCGTGCACGGCAACGGCGAAATCTGCGAGGAGCAGGCCGCCGCCGCCCTGCAACGCATGGATGTGGACAAGTCCGGCCTTGATCTCATGGACAGGAAGATTCTCGGCGTGCTGATTGAGAATTACGACGGCGGGCCGGTGGGGGTGCGCACGCTGGCCGTGGCCTGTGGGGAAGATGTGCGCACGCTGGAAGACATTTATGAACCCTATCTGATCCAGAGCGGCTTTCTCAAGCGGACGCCGCGCGGCCGCATGGCCACGGCCAAGGCGTACAAGCATCTCGGGCTGGGCCTGCGCTGACGCGCGGCTGTGCGGCGGAGCGGCGACGGCGGGAAACGGCGTCGTTGCCTGCCGCGCGATGCCCGCGGGGCATTTTTGCCGTCGTGCGGGTATCGGCGCGGCGGGCAGGAGGCCCTTTGCCGGGGCCCCTGCCGGACAACGGCGTCAGGCAAGCGCCTTGCGCGCCCTGGCGAAGCCTTCGGCGGCGTTGCGGATGACGGATTCATCCACGCAGAAGGCCAGCCGGAAGTATCCGGGGCAGCCGAAGCCGGAGCCGGGCACGGCCAGAACGCGTTCCTTGAGCAGTTCGTTGACGAAGCGCACGTCGTCGCCGCCGGGGGCCTTGGGGAAGAAGTAGAACGCGCCGCGCGGCATCAGGTATTCGTAGCCGCCCGCGTCCAGCACTTCGGCCATGGCCTTGCGTCGGGCCGCGTAGATGCCGAGATCGACCTGGCTCCCGAGGGCCGCGACCATGATGTGCTGTCCGACGACCGGCGGGTTGACGAAGCCCAGAATCCGGTTGGTCAGCGTCAGGGCCGCCATGAGTTCCGCCTTTTCCGCAAGCATGGGGGAAATCACCACATAGCCGATGCGTTCGCCCGGCAGCGACATGTTCTTGGAAAAGGAACTGACGACGATGCCGTAAGGATAGATGCCGAGTACGGAAGGCACTTCGGCGCCGTCATAGGCAAGGAAGCGGTACGGCTCGTCGGCGACCAGCCAGATGGGCTTGCCGAATTCGCGGCTCTTGCGTTCCAGCAGGGCGGCAATGGCGGCGATGGTCTCGCGGCTGTAGATGACGCCGGTGGGGTTGTGGGGCGAATTGTAGAGGACGACGCGGGTTTTGGCGCTGATGGCCTGTTCAAGCGCGTCCAGATCGGGTTCAAAGGTATCGGGACGGCTCATGACCGCCCGGAACGTGCCGCCGAAGTTGGCCACATAGAAGCCGTATTCCACAAAATAGGGCGCAAAGGTCAGCACTTCCTCGCCGGGATTGAGCACGGCGCGCAAAAAGGCGTTGAGGCCGCCCGCCGCGCCGCAGGAAAGCAGCACTTCCCCGGCCTCGATGGACACGCCCTGTTCCTTGCTCAGGTGTTCCGCCAGTTTTTCCCGCGCCCACGGAAAACCGCCGTTGGGCATGTAGCCGAAGGCAAAGGGTTCTCCGGCATGCTGCGCGAAGGCGCGCAGCCCTTCGCCGACGGCCGGAGGCGCCGGAAGATCGGGATTGCCGATGCTGAAATCATATACCTTGTCCGCGCCGTAGCGGGCCTTGAGCTGCCCGCCGGCTTCAAACATGCGCCGAATCCATGACGCGTTCTGCAAATATCCGGCAACGCTGTCGGCAAGAATGGACATAACGACTCCTTCTGCATAATGGCGGACAAGCCCGCATCCCGCGGCCCATGCCGCCGGGCGCCCGCGCGCGGCGCGGCGCGGCGGCGTCGGACTCCGCAGGGGGGCCGGTCGCCGTCCGGGGTGTTGTCTTACCTGTGACTCTCGTCTATAGCTTGGGAAGGACACAAATTGCAAATCGCTTCGGAGGCACTTCATGCAGTACCGTTTGTCGTTTGTCACCTGCCGTCACGCACTTTTTACCCTGTCCCTGTGCGCCGCGTGCGCGACGCTGCTTGCCGGTTGTTCCCTGATCGGTTCCGAGAGCGAGAAGGCGGAGGACGGAGCGCAGGACGGTATGAGCATCGAAGTCAAATATAGCGACAGCATGCACCGCTGTTCGCGGGTCTCCCCGGAAATAGACGTGCGGAACATTCCCGCCGGGACGGATTCCTTTGTGGTCCGCCTCATCGAGGCGGATGCGCAGGAACGCTTCTGCGGCGGCGGCAGCTGGCGCAACGACGGATCGGGCATCATTCCCGAAGGCGCGCTCACCCAGCATTATCAGGGCCCCTGTCCGCAGGCGGGACAGAAGCGCACGTATCATTATGTGGTGTCCGCCATGGAAAACGGTAATCCGCAGCCGCTCATGGTGCGCGTCTTTCCGGTAACGCCCGAAGTCCAGTAGCGTATTTTCCGTCCGGGCGGCGCTGGGCCGCCTCGCGTTTCGGCCGTCGTGCCGTTGACGACGCCCCGCCCCGTGCGGGGCGTTTTTCGTTGCGCCGTTGCCTCGCGTTGTTCCTTTTTCAAAGGCAAAACGCTCATGTCGGAGAAGCGACGCCCCTGCGCGTCAAAAACATGGCTTTCTGAGGATGGTATGATATAATTATTTGATTTATAATTAAAAATTTTATATGGCAAGGCGCTTGCATAATCAGGGACATTCAAAAGGATTTGTCCCGCGGATGCGGGTTGTATGGAGGTTGGTCATGCTGTTTTTACTCGGTGGCGACAAGAAGACCCGCAAGCAGGATAAGCAAGGCAAGCTGTCGGACATCAGCGCACAGGCGCGTGAAATTTTTCTGGCCGGTCGTTTCCCCGTGGTGACGACGTCGAGCATGGAAGATCGCAAGATTGCCAAGGTGCTCGGTCTGGTGGCCTGTCGCGGTTTTGATTCCGACGAAGCGTTCTTCGGCATGGCCGGACGCGCCATGAGCAAGGGCGCTCAGGCCATTGTGGGCTATCAGGAAAACGTGGCCTTTCATCCCGACGGCAGCAAATATTTTTCCTGCTACGGCACGGCCGTGATGTTTGAATACGATCCCAACGATCCCGACGCCATGCCGCTCATGCTGCAGCAGCGTGTGGGACGTCTGCCGCAGAAGGACGTGGTGCCCTACATGTAGAGCGTCCTGCCTTTGAAAAGGGCAAAACGCGGGGCGGCGCGCCCCGGTTGCGAAGTTTCAGGGAGCTTCCCCTCGTGCGGGGGAGGCTCCTTTTTTTGCGCGTCGTGTTCCGGCTCGCGCACGGCTGAAACGCCGGGGCAGGGAAATGACGCCTTCCCGCGTAAGCGGCGGCATGTCCGGGCGCTTGTTGCCCTTTTCACCATGCCCGAAGATAATCCTTACCGTACTGTGGCGGCTTTCCGATCCCGTCTCTCGTTGCGGCGCTTGAAGCACGGGGCCGGGAGATTCTTCGGCTTTGGGGTATTATTTCCCATACCCCGCAAGAATACCCCCATTGTTGCGGACTGTACACATACAGTCCGTCTTCATGGCTTGCCGGACGCCGCAGCCTTTTCCGACAGGCTCAAGGCCATTGTCTCCGTCCACAAAATGGCCATGCCGGGCGGGCCTTCCTTGTATGGTTGACGCGGGACGTGGGCAGGGCGCGGGCCGAGGCCCTGCGTCTGTTCGAGCAGTGGACGGCCTCTCTCCTCACGTCCTGCCCTGATGCCGACGGACAGGTGAAGCGCGTGCTCCGTCGTTTTGCCCTGTGCGCGGCGGCGGGCGTTCTGGCGCGCGACCGGGCCGGAGTCCTGCCGGAAACGCTGGACGCGGGCATGTCCATCACGTTCTTGCCTTCGTTCCTGGCTGGAAGAGCGCGGCGGGGCCGGAGCCTCGGAAGACGCCGCCATTCTGGCGCAGATACGGCTTTTCATTGCGCAGCACGGCACAAGCCGTTTCAGGATTTGAACACGGAGCAGGCGTACGGCGTGATCCATCGTGTGGGATTCAGGAAAAAGGGCGATGATGGACGGACGGAATACATCATCTTGCCGGAGTCGTTTTGATCCGAAGTCGTGAAGGGCTTTTCCGAACGCAGGGCGGCGTATGTGCTGCTGAATGCGGGCCTGCTGAAGCTGTCGCCGGTCGAAAACAAAAAGTTTTTGTCGCCGTGCCGGTTGCGCGGGCCCGGAAGGGATGCAAGAAGGCTTGCGGGACAGGCCCAGGCGGCGGTCATGCCCTCGCTTTCAGCCCGTCCAGATAGTCGACCAAGCCTGCATCATGCGGCGGCGCTCCGGCCTATTTTGTTGCTCATCTATGAACGACAAAAAACATTGCTGTGCATATTTGGCCTATTTTTGCGCAACAAATTTTTTGCTGCGCGTATGTGCGCAGCAAAGCCGCGCATTAAACAAGAGTTCTCCCTTCCGCAAGGTTAAGCAGTTCAGGAAAAGCATATAATGCGGATCTTCGTCCGCTAGCTTGGCGCATAATTTTGAGAACTCCTCCTTCAACGAGTAACGGCAGAATGCGGCGAGCCGTAGCCGGAGGTATAGAGTTTTTGTTTATAAAGTCTGACCCCTTAAAAATTGGGACATTAAATATCCACTCGACAGTTTGAATTGTATACTGTGAATTTATAATTTGAGGTACAAGCCCTTTCATATCATCATACAGATTAAGTATTCCTGTTGCTTTTTCTGTGTTTTCTTCGGCTTGAGTTCGTAATACATTAAGAAAGAAAACGCACCATTCTGTCCATAAATTTTTTTGAGATACGGAACGAAGGTTCGTATAATAGCTATTTCTATCTTTTTCAAAGCCTGCGCTAACATAAAATGTTGGCTGCGATATAAGGCCTTTTTGCCATAAAAACAGGGGGATAAACATTCGTCCAATGCGTCCATTTCCATCAAGAAATGGATGTAACGCTTCGAATTCAACATGTAAAAGAGCTAATTGGACAAGTATATCAAGAAAATCAGCATGAATGAATTTTTCCCAAGTATCCATTCCTGCCATCAATTTATCTGCACTTATAGGGACAAAATAGGCATCTTCAATAGCACAACCGGCAGGTCCAATCCAATTGGGAGTTTTTCTATATTCTCCAGGAGATTTATTTTGTCTTCGGACTCCTGAAAGAAGTATCCCATGCAATGCCTTTATAACTCTTTGCGATAGAGGGAATGTATCAAGAAGATCAGTTGCTTCATGCATTGCCTGACGATAATTGAGAACCTCTTTAATATCGGCTTTACGACTCTCGTCAAATTGTCCGATATCGCCAGCAGCCTCATATTCCAGGACGTCTCCCATTGTTGCTTGAGTTCCTTCAATGCGTGAGGATAAAACGGCTTCTTGGGTTGTTAGAGGGGAGAGAAGTAAATTGGCGTTTGGTAATGCTTTGAGAATACCGTCATAGCGGGCAATAGCAGCACTTGCAGGGCCTACAAGAGGAATAATTTTTTCCCATTGTAAGTTTTTTGGTGGAAAAGCATCATAGTGGTAGTGAATTGCCATATTTCCCCATTATTATATTCAAAGAAATTTTTGAATCAAGACAGGCTGGACACACCACAAAGCTATATTTCTGCTCCAGATCGTAACCCGTCCAGATAGTCGGCCCAAGCCTGCATCATGCGGCGGCGCTCCGGCAGATATTCGGCGTGATTGTAGGCGGCGCGAACGGCGTTCTTTTCGCAGTGGGCAAGCTGGCGCTCTATCCAGTCGCGGTTGTACCCCTGTTCATTGAGCAGGGTTGAGGCCATGGAACGGAAGCCGTGAACGGTCATTTCCCCTCTGGCATATCCCATGCGGCGCAGGGCATTGAGCAGCGCGACATCGGTAATGGGCCGTGTCGCCGAGGCCATGCCGGGGAATACAAGCTGCCTGTCGCCGGAGAATTGCCGCATGGCCGCGAACAGCGCCACCACCTGCCGGGCAAGCGGCACGATATGGGGGCGCTTCATCTTCATGCGTTCGGCAGGTATGAGCCATTCCGCTTTATCAAGGTCTACCTCATCCCATGTCGCGCCGCGCAGCTCGCTTGACCGCACAAAGACATAGGGGAGAATCCGCAGGGCGTAGCACGTGGAGGGTTCGCCCTGATAGTCGTCCATGGCGCGCAGCAGGCAGCCGATTTTCTCCGGCTCCGTGATGGTGGCAAAATGCTGCGCCTGCCGGGCTGTCAGGGCTTCTGTCAGGCCGCTTGCCGCGTCGGCGGGCACAATGCCGGTCAGGCGGGCATAGCGCGTTACCTGTCCGCATATCTGGGCGACGCGCCGCGCCGTTTCAATATGCCCGGTCTTCTCTATCTTATGGAGTACGGCAAGGAAGTCAGGCGCGCCCAGTTCGGCAATGGGGCGAGCGCCCAGCTCGGGGAAGGCGTGAACTTCAAGCCGCCGCAGGACGCCGGAAGCATGGCGAGGCGTCCACTTGCCGATCTGCTTTGCGTACCATTCCCGCGCCACCTTCTCGAAGGTCAGCGCCGCCGCGGCGGCTTCCATCTTTGCGGCCTTGCGTTCTGCGCTGGGGTCTATGCCGCGTGCGAGCAGCTCCTTTGCGGCAATGGCGCGCGTGCGGGCATCCTTGAGCGAAACGAAAGGATAGGCCCCCAGGGCAAGAAGTTTTTCCTTTCCCCCGAAACGATACTTGAGACGCCAGAGCTTCCCCCCCGTAGGAGATACAAGAACGTACAGCCCGCCGCCGTCCGTCAGCTTCCAGGGCTTTTCCTTTGGCTTTGCCGTCCTGATGGCGGTATCCGTCAATTTCTGGGGCATGAGGGGTATCTCCGCGTTTTCGTCAATGAGGGTATTTCCTATACCCTGCAAAAATACCCCCATTTTTTGTGACTGTCCATGAGTCTTAGCGGACATTGGCGACCCCTCAGAATAAGAAAAGCCCGCTTGGCTCCAGGCTTTGCGGACTTTTTTGCACTTCTGTGTAAGCTTGTTTGGCGGAAGGGGAGGGATTTGAACCCCCGGAAGGCGCGAACCTCCAACGGTTTTCAAGACCGCCGCAATCAACCGCTCTGCCACCCTTCCCTATCCCGCGGCGACAGCGGGAACTCTTCACGTCAGTTATTTGATGGCGTCTTTCAGACCCTTGCCGGGGGTGAACTTGGCAATTTTCCCCGCGGGGATGGTGATTTCTTCGCCGGAGCGGGGATTGCGACCCTTGCGGGCGGCGCGTTCCACAACCTTGAAGCTGCCGAAGCCGGTGAAGGTCACGGTTTCGCCGGCGGCCAGGGCGTCGCGCAGGGCCGCGATCATGGCGTCCAGGGCTTCCTCGGCCTTGGCCTTGGTGGGTAGACCAGCTTTGACGTAAATTTGTTCAACAAGCTCAGCTTTCGTCATGATAAGTCTCCGTCTAAATTTTTCAGGGGCCTTGCGGCCGTCTGAATGACTGGCATCACGTTTACTTATGTAAGCGCGGCGGGCATGTCAATGCTTGCGCGGGCCCTGGCGGCCCTGCGGCGTGGCCCGGCAGCCGCGGACCCGCTCCCGTCGGGGGGCGGGAGAGCGATTCCTGTCGCGTCCTGTGGTCGGCCGCTTTGGAATGGGAGCGTTTTGTCTTTGAGAAAGGCAAAACTCAGGGCGGCGGCACAGCGCCGCCCGGCCCGAAGTGAGCGGAAAAACCGCGTTTTTCCGCGAAACGACAGGCCGTATGCTGTGAAGCGCAGCGCGTTTCAAACTGAAATTGCTCTAAAGGAATTTTCAGGAAAAAAAAAGCCCTTCGATACGTCGTTCATTATGGACTTTCCGTGCGGGCCGGGGATTGCCCGCCTTACAGATCGACCAGCGTCACGTCGTTCCGGTGGAGCTCCTCGCCGAGGAAGTAGCCCCCGGAACGCATGAAGCGGGCGATATTGTCCGTCACGAGAAAGCGCGATACCCCCCGGCGACCGGGTTCCCCCAGCAGCCCGAGACGTTGCAGCTCCGTTTCGACCGCCTGGGCGGTCGTGGCCGCGGAATCGACAATATGCACGTCCGGCCCCACCACATGGCGCAGGGCGTTCGTAAACAGCGGAAAATGCGTGCAGCCCAGCAGCAGCGTATCCGGCTTTTCCGGGCCGTCGGCAAATACGTCCCGCAGGTAGCGGGCCGCGACGCCCTCGGCAATGGGGCCGTCGGTCCATCCTTCTTCCGCCAGCGACACAAAAAGCGTGCAGGCCCGTCCGATGACCGTCGCGTCGGGACAACGGCGGCGGATGGCTTCCTGATAGGCGCCGCCCGCAATGGTGGCTTCCGTGGCGGTAATGACGATGCGCCTGTTGCGACTGGCGGCCACGGCCGCGGCGGCTCCCGGTTCCACGACGCCCATGACCGGCAGGGGCGCGAACTGTTCCCGCAGGGTGGGCAGGGCCGCGGAGGTGGCCGTATTGCAGGCAATCACAAGCATCTTGATGCCCGAATCCACCAGCTTTTGCGTGGCGCGCTGGGAGTAGCGGATGATGGTTTCCCTTCCCTTGGTACCGTAAGGGAGACGGGCCGTATCGCCGAGATAGATCAGATCCTCCTGCGGCAGGCGGCGGCGCAGGGCGTGCAGAACCGTCAGACCGCCGATTCCGGAATCGAACAGGCCGATGGGCATGTGGGCGTCAAGGCTCATGGGGGCTCCTTTGCGTGACCCCCTTCGTCCCGCCGCGGCATTGCGGGGTCGGTACGGCGGTATCGGCCGGATACCGGCGCGACGCGGGGAGTCATGGCGAACTCAGAGACCTTGGCCCAAATAGCGGATGGCTGTAAAGAACAAAATGGCGACCAGTCCCCAGCCGATGGCCCGGCCGGAGACATGCTTCTGACAGCGCGCTCCCAGATACATGCCGCACAGGCCGCCGAGCCCGAAGCTCAGGCCCAGCAGCCAGTCCGGCGCGGCCGCGTCGACAAAACCCGAAAGCAGGACGAAGCCCAGCGCGCCGAACAGGGACGTGCCCAGCGTGCCGAGCAGGACGGCGCCCGCCACGGCATGGACCGGCAGGTGGAAAAAGGCAACCAGAAAGGGGGAAAGCAGGGAGCCGCCGCCCACGCCGTACATGCCGCCCGCAAGGCCGATGATCAGGCAGAGCAGCCACAGCGCGCGCCGGGGCACGACATATTCCCGTCCGTCATAGGAAAAGCGGAGCTCTCGCGGCGAATCCGACAGCACACGCACTTCCCCGGACGGCGTTCCGCGTCCGCCGGAACCGCCGCGCAGCAGCCCGCGCAGAAAGCGCCAGCCTACGGCAAGCAGCAGCAGCCCCGCAAAGAGCTTGAAGCTGCGCGGATCGGGCAGCCAGTAGACGCGCAGCAGCGCTCCCAGCAGCGCCCCGGGCAGGGTGCCCGCCAGAATGATACGGGCCAGCGGCCGGAGAAGACGGCCCTCCCGCCAGAAGCGCCAGACGCCGCCGGGACAGGCAATGACATTGAAAAGATGATTGGTCGCGCTTGCGCCCGGCGACGTATAGCCCAGAATGCTCATCTGAAAGGGCAGCAGCAGGAACGCGCCGGAGATTCCCGCCATGGATGTGACAAAGGAAATGCACAGGGCCGCGGCAAAAGGCAACAGGGGCGAACATTCGACGCCGGAGACGGGAAACAGCATGACGATCCCTCCCAGGGTTGACGTTGTGGCGGACGCCCCGCTGTGGGTAAGGTCAATGTACCGGTTTTCGCCCCGGATGTCACGATTTTTTATATTATCGTGTCTTATAGAGTGTTTCACCTTTGAAAAAGGTGAAACACGAGGCGGCAGCACAGCGCCGCCCGGCCCAAAGTGAGCGGAAAAACCGCGTTTTT
>CAJMRA010000044.1 GCA_905215675.1 uncultured bacterium
GGGGTGCTGAAATGTTTTTCCTTTTTCGGGCGGCGCTGTGCTGCCGCCTCGCGTTTCACCTTTTCCAAAGGTGAAACGCTCCAGGGCATTTTTATACGGCCTGTCGTTTTGCGGAAAAAGCGCGCTTTTTCCGCTTTTCTTTTTCAGCGGGAAAACACGCTACAGGTTCTGAAGGCGGGCGCGCAGGAGCGCGGCCTTTGCCTTGCCTATGCCCGGCAGGGTCTGCAATTCCTGTTCGTCGGCGGCGCGCATGGCCTCGATACTGCCGAAGCGTTCCCAGAGCAGACGGGCGGTCGCCGGGCCGATGCCGGGCAGGCGCATGAGTTCGCCGGAAAGCGCCGCCCCGCCCCGGGCCTTGCGGTGACGGCCGATGGCAAAACGGTGCGTGGTGTCGCGCACATGTTGCAGAAAGAGAAGCTCCGGGCACCCTTCCCGCAAGGGGAGGGGGTTGGCGCGGCCGGGCAGAAAAATGCGATCCGCCACATTTCCCGCGCGGCGGTCGGCATGGCCCTGCGCGTCGCGCGCCTTGGCGATGCCCGCAAGGGCGAACAGATTCTCGCGTCCGGCTTCTTCCAGCGCCTTGCCGACGGCGGCCAGCTGTCCGCGACCGCCGTCGATCAGCAGCAGATCCGGCCACGGCGGCCCGCTTTCCAGACGGCGCAGCATCCAGTCGTGCAGGGTTCCGTAATCGTCGCCGCCGTCGGGCATGGCATAGGTGCGATAGGCCGGAGGCAGGGGGCGGCCGTCCTCGAAGACGACCAGACCGACGCGGGTCTGTCGGCCGCCGGTATGGGAAACGTCCACGCATTCGATGCGGCGCGGCGGCGCGGCAAGATGCAGGGCGCGGGCGAGGCGTTCCGGCAGGGGCGTTTCTTCCCTGTTTTCCCGGCGTCGGGCTTCTTCCCGCGCATTGGAGCGGGCGACCTCCACCAGCTGATTGTCGGCGGCGTTCTGCGGCGCGACAATGCGCACCGGAGCATTGCGCCGTTCGCCGAGGGCCTGCTCCAGCAGCAGGCGTTCTCCCGGCGCGGTCGCGTCGTCCTCATGTTCTCCGCGATCGTCCGGCGGCATCCATGGCAGAAGAATGCGCGGCGGCGGCGCGGCCTGCGCGTAAAACTGCCCCAGAAAGGACCAGAGCAGCTCCGGGGCGTCCTCCATTTCCAGCCCCGGCCAGTAGAAGGCGCGGCCGTCGGTGACGGCTCCCTTGCGGACAAAGATGACGCCCAGGGCAAGACCGCGCTCGGCGGGGAACAATCCCAGCGCATCCATATCGCCGCCGCCTGGCAGGACGGCGGCCTGTCGTTCCACGGTGCGTTCTACGGCGCGGATCTGATCGCGCAGTCGTGCCGCCGTCTCGAAGTCCAGCGCTTCGGCGGCATCTTCCATTTCCTTTTGCAGGCGGCTCGTCAGGGCGTCGGATTTGCCTTCCAGAAGCTCGATGATTTTTTTGACGGACTGGTGATAGTCCTCGGAAGTAATCAGGCCCATGCAGGGGGCCGGGCATTGCCCCATGTGATGATACAGGCAGGGGCGCACGCGATTGCGCATGGCCTTGTCGGCGCAGCGGCGCAAGGCAAAGGCCCGGTGCAGGAGCTTCCAGGTTTCCCGGGCGGAAAGCGCGGAAGTGAAGGGGCCGAAGTAGCGCGCGCCGTCCTTGCGCGCCTGTCGTACCACCTCCAGACGCGGAAAGGGATGTTTGATGTTGATGCGGAACAGGGCGTACTGCTTGTCGTCGCGCAGTACGATATTGTAGTGGGGCCGGTAGCGCTTGATCAGCCCGGCTTCCAGCAGCAGGGCTTCCTTCTCCGTGGTTGTGGTCAGGAATTCCAGCGTCGCGGCATGGTCCAGCATGGCCCGCGTCTTGGCGGGCAGCCCCTCGGGGCGAAAATAGGAAAGCACGCGGCGGCGAAGAATGCGGGCCTTGCCTACATAGATGACCTGCCCGCGTGCGTCCTTGTAAAGATAGACGCCCGGCGAAAGCGGAATGGAGGAGGGCTCGGGGCGTTCCATGTCAGCGCTTGAGGGCGTCGCGTTCGGCGATGGCCTGCCGCAGCTCTTCCTGCGCCTTGCGGAGCTTGCGTTCCCGTTTGGCGATTTTGTCGGCCGTCCTGCCGGCAAGCCGGGCTTCCCTGAGTTCCAGCTCCTGTTCGGCCACTTCCGCCCGCTTTTCCTGAACGCGCATTTCCGCCTTGCCCATCAGGCTGTCGTCCCGGCACCAGCGCCGTACTTCCCGCAGGGCCGTTTCCAGTCCTCTCAGGGCGTCGTCGTTGCCCTGCTGTTTGGCCGCGGCGATTTTGGCCTGAATATGGGCTTCCTTCGCCGCGCAGCCGGAAGCGGCGTCGGCCGGGGCTGCGGGTGCGATTGCCAGAAGGCAGGCCAGAGCCATAAGGAAATAGTTTCGTTGCATGGAATCTCCTTGCCGGAGGCATGCGGGCGTTTCCCGCGGCCCGGCATACGTCCTCTCCTGCGCGGCGCTTCGGGACTGGCGGCGCTGTGCCGCCGCCTCGCGTTTCAGCTTTTTCAAAGGTGAAACGCTCTAGAAGCTGTAGGCATAGACAAAATTGATATTCCAGGCATCGCGCACATCGTCGCGGTACCCGTTCATGCGGCTGGCCCCCCAGACATCGTTGCTCTTGTCCAGCCACAGGGCGATATAGGACGCTTCAAGACCGACGGTCATGTTTTCGTAGATTTTCGTATAGCTGGAGAGGCCGACTTCCATGGCCACATCCCGGGTGGTGAGGTAAAGTCCCTCCATGCCGGGCGCGCCGAAGGCGCCGCTGTTGGCGGCCAGACCTTCGTTGCTCAGTCGGCGGGCCATGGCAGGGCTGTTGGTACCGCCGATGAGATTGACGCGCAGCGTCTGCTTCACGTCCTCGATGACGGAAATATCCTTGAGGCGCAGTCCGACGCCCCAGGTACCGGCCATGCTCCAGCCCACGGCGGCTTCCCGGCTGATATACGGATTGCCGGAAAAGGCAAAGTGGGAAAAATCGTTGTCGCTGCCGGTCAGGGAAAGCACGGGCAGACGTTCCGAGCCGTCGCCGCGGTTGCCGTTGTCGCCGGAGGTATACCAGCCGTACAGGCCGGGCGTGACCCAGTCCAGCTTGTATTCGGCCAGCAGCGAGGCGGCCCAGCCACGACGGGAGGCCGAGGCGTCGTCCTGCCGCACGCTGCCGTAAACGACGTCCCATGCCAGACGGAACGGCTCCCACAGGACAATCTCGCCGGTCAGACCGGCCCACCAGGCGTTGCCGTAGGCGGTGAGGCGCTCGCCGTGAGAGGCTCCGCCCGCAGGCAGCATGCCGGCCCGGTACATGTCGAAGGAGGCTCCGTAGCGGGCGGCGTCTCCCTGACTGCGGAAGGTGTTGGGGCCGATCATGCCGTACATGGCCCACGGCGTGAGGTTCAGACCCTCAAGGCGCAGGGGCAGCGCCAGACCGAACAGATCCATGTTGTCCAGCCACGAGGCCCGGTCGTCCGGGCGATCGCCGCGGCTGACGCCGGAAAAGTTGTCATTGTAGGGGCGCGCCCAGAAGACGGTGAGATCGGCGGAGTCGGCAAGGCGGGCCGTCAGGCTGACGGCGGCCAGATCATCGGCCAGAACCTGCGTTCCGGCCGTGAAGCTCGGGAGCTCAAGGGGCTGAAGGCCCATGCGAACCCGCACGTCCAGGGAGGGAAGCATCCAGTCGAGATAGGCGTGCTTGACTTCGACGACGGTTCCGTCCGCGCCCATGGCCGCGCCGTCCGCGCCCCGGCCCCAGAGCTGATCGCCTATTTCGAGAGCCAGCGTGCCGGACAGCGTTTCGGAGGCGACGGCATCCAGTTGCAGGCGCAGGCGCTGGCGGGCCTCGAAGTTGTCTTCCCGATACGCGCCGTAGCCGCAGGAGCCGGAGCCGCCGGTAAAGGCGCCGTGCTGTCCGTAGTCGAAGTTCATCAGCCATTGGCCCCTGGCCTTGAAATCGACGGCAACGGCGGGAGCGGCGGCGGACAGCAGCAGGGAGGCGGTCAGAAGGAGGAGGGACAGTCGTTTCATGGCGGCTCCGGGGATCGGGAGAGCGGGGGAACGCCCGCGCGTTCCCCCGGGAAAGGATGTTACAGGTTGGCCGCGTACCAGTCGCCGGCCAGTCGCAGCCCCTGACGGACATCGAAGGCGGGCTCGTAGCCCAGCAGGGTACGGGCGCGGGTGATGTCGGCCAGCGAATGGCGGACGTCTCCGGCGCGGAAATCGCGATGCGTGGCCGTGGCGGCGGCCGCTTCGGGCTTGTGGCGGCAGACTTCCTCCTTGATCAGATCAAAGAGTTCGTTCAGCGTGGTGCGTTGTCCGAAAGCCACGTTGTAGACCTTGTTGCGGGCCTCGTCGGCCGCGCAGCTGGCCAGCAGGTTGGCCTGCACGACATTGTCGATGTAGCAGAAGTCCCGGCTGGTTTCGCCGTCGCCGTTGACGTAGACGGTTTCGCCCTTGATCAGGCTGGCGAACCACTGGGGAATGACGGCCGCGTAAGCGCCGTACGGGTCCTGCCGTTGTCCGAACACATTGAAATAGCGCAGACCGATGGTCGTGAAGCCGTAGCAGCGCGCGAAAACGTCGGCATAGAGCTCGTTGACGTACTTGGTGACGGCATAGGGGGAAAGCGGATTGCCGATCTTGTCTTCCACCTTGGGCAGTTCGGGCGAGTCGCCGTATGTGGAAGAGGACGCCGCATAGACGAAGCTGCGTACCTGTGCGTCCCGGGCGGCCACAAGCATGTTGACGAAGCCGTCGATATTGCAGCTGTTGGAAAGCAGCGGATCGTCGATGGAGCGGGGCACGGAACCCAGCGCGGCTTCATGCAGCACATGCTGCACGCCCTCGCAGGCCTTGCGGCAGGTGGGCAAATCGCGGATATCCCCTTCAATGAAGGTGAAGCGTCGCCATGCCTCTTCGCCCACGATGTCCCGCACCATGTCGAGATTTTTCTGGTAGCCGGTCAGGAAGTTGTCGAGGCCGACCACGGTCTGGCCGAGGGTAAGCAGACGTTCCAGCAGGTTGGAACCGATAAAACCCGCAACGCCGGTCACAAGCCAGCGTTCGGGCTTTGCCTGCAGGGTCGTGCAGAGATCGGAATAGGCGCTCATAGCGTTCTCCGTCAGATGTTGCTGTTGGGGACACGGGAGAACCGTGTTCCGCGTTTTTTACGTCAGGGAAGGGCGTCTGTCAAAAGTCGCGCGGATGTTGCGGGGGCTTTTCAGTCGTGCGCCTACCTGCTATAGCCATGACAAGACGGGAATCCTGTCGCATGCGGGCAACAGGACCCGCCGCGGTCTTCATCTTTGCGGAGGCTGCGGGCGCTGTTTCCCCGGGCCGTCGTGAATCCCCCATGAATAAACCTTTTCCGCGGAGGCGTCGCATGCTCCCGGAAGGAGGCCTTGTTACAGTGAAAGTCCTTATACTCGGCAATCAGGGCCGTTCCTCGGCCAATTTCTGGACAGTGCTGGCGCGTCGCATATTGCTGGACGGGCATGACGTTGTCTTTGCCGTGCCGCCCGGAGACGCGCAGGCCGACGCCGCGCTGCGGAGCGTCGGCGACGCCCGCAAGGCGACGGGCGCGCCGCGCGTCGTTCACTATCCCCTGGACCGCAAGGGGCTGAATCCGCTGCACGATGTCCGCACCTTCGCCGCGCTGGTGCGTCTGATGCGGGCGGAGCGCCCCGACTATCTGTTCGCCACCACCATCAAGCCCGTGATTTACGGTTGTCTGGCGGCGCGCGTCGCCCGCGTGCCGCATGTCTACGCCACCATTACCGGCCTGGGCTACGCCTTTGAGGCGGATTCCTTTTTCAAACGCTGCATCAACAAGTTGAGCGTCTTCCTGTATGCGCGGGCGCTGGCCCGGGTGGAGGGCGTCTTTTTCCAGAATCAGGACGACGTGGCGCTGTTCCGGCAGTGCGGCATTCTTGCCACCGATGCCCGCGTGCTGATGGCGCGCGGCACGGGCGTGGACGTGAAGCGCTTCGCTCCCCTGCCCCTGCCGCCCCTGCCCGCCGACGACGCCCTGCCGGGCGAAAAGCGTCTTGTCTTTCTGCTGGTGGGCCGCCTTCTGGAGGCCAAGGGCCTTGAGGAATACGCCGAGGCCGCGCGCCTGCTCCGGGAGCGGTATCCGGCGGCGGTCTTCCGTCTGCTGGGGCCCGCGGAAACCGGTCGGGGCGGCGTGCCCCTGGAAACCATCTCGCGCTGGCAGGAACAGGGACTGGTGGAATACCTCGGCGAAACCCGCGACGTGCGTCCCCATGTGGCGGAGGCGCATGTGCTTGTGCTGCCGTCCTGGCGGGAAGGCACGCCGAATTCCGTCATGGAAGGCATGAGCATGGGGCGTCCCGCCGTGGTGACCGACGCGCCCGGTTGCCGCGAGGTGGTGCGCGACGGCGACAACGGACTGCTCTGTCGTGTGCGCGATCCCCGTTCCCTGGCCGATGCGCTGGAACACTTCCTGAAACGTCCTTCGGAGGTCGTGCGCATGGGCGCGGCCGGTCGCCGTCTGGCGCTGGCGGAGTTCGACGCCGATGTGGTGGCTTCCGGCATTGTGCGCGATATGGGCCTCAAGCCCCGTCGCTGATCCTTCGTCCCGCTGGAGCTTGCAATGATCAGTTTTTATCGCATGGCCCTGTTGCAGGTGCTGGACATGGTCTGTCTTGTGGTCGCCCTGACCATTTCGGGCCTGACCACCATCGAACCCGGCCTGAACGTCTTTGACGACTACACGGGCGCGTCGCTGTTCACGGTTTTTTTCTACCTGCTGTTCTTCTACATTCTGGATGCCTACAGCGTCGGCATGGAGGATTTCAAGGAGACCTGCGGTCGCGTGCTGGTGGCCTGCGTTCTCGCCATCATCAGTTCCGCCACGGCGTCCTATTCCTTTGATCACTGGCGGTTCGACAGGGAGACGGCCCTGCTGCTCTTCTGCCTGTCGCTGCTGTTCTGTCTGGGCTGGCGCTTTCTGTATTACCTGAATGCCGACAAGGTGACGCATCCCCTGCGCGTGCTGTTCATCGGCGTGGACAGGGCGGGCAAGGTCCGCCAGATGCTGGCGGAAAGTCTGCCCAAGGCGACGATCCTCGGTTATGTCGGCGAACCCGGGCAGGCCCCGGACGCCGGTCCCTGCCTCGGCGCGCCCTTTCAGGCCCTGTCCATTGCGCGGGACAAGGGGGCGACCATCATCGTCCTGCTGCCCGACGCCCCCATTGACGACGATATCGCCCGCGATTTGCTCGACGCCAAACTGCGCGGCGCCATGATTGTGGATATCCGCGCCTTTTACGAACATGTGGCGCACCGTCTGCCCATAGGGCTCATCACCGACGAATGGCTGTTGCAGTCCGAAGGCTTCTCGCTCAATACGCGCGGTTCCCTGCGCCGCCTCAAGCGCGCGCTGGACGTGATGATCTCGCTGCTGCTGCTCATTCCCGCCGCGCCGGTCATGCTGATTACCGCCCTGCTGATCCGGCTGGAATCCCCCGGCCCGGTCATCTATACCCAGAGCCGCGTGGGCCTGTTCGAAAAGGAATTCACGGTCTACAAGTTCCGCTCCATGCGTACCGACGCCGAAAAGAACGGGGCCGTCTGGGCCAGGGCGCACGACGACCGTGTCACGCGCGTGGGGCGCGTCATCCGCAAGGTGCGCATCGACGAACTGCCCCAGATATGGAACATTCTCAAGGGCGACATGAGCTTCATCGGTCCCCGTCCCGAGCGCATGACCTTTGTGCGTCAGCTCAAGGAAACCATCCCCTATTACGGCATGCGCCATATGGTGAAGCCCGGCCTGACCGGGTGGGCGCAGGTCTGCTATCCTTACGGCGCGTCCGAGGACGACGCCCGCCGCAAGCTGGAGTACGATCTCTATTATATCAAGAACATGTCCATTCTGCTGGATATACACATCATCTTCAAGACGGTGGGCGTGGTGCTCTTTCCCAAGGGCGCCCGTTAGGGCGTGTTACCCTGGAGCATTTTTAGTTTGAAACGCTGTGCGTTTCAAACCGTACGACAGGCCGTATTTGCCCTCCTTCCGCGCGAAGGGGGGCTTTTTTCATGGTCGCCGGCCGGAAAAATTGTCCCGTCCCCGAGGGGAAAGAATTTTTTATCATCTGATTTCTTATTTGTATTTCAGTAGATTAGTGCGGAACGTCATCTCCTGGCATGGCCTGTGCTTTGAAAGGAATGGACCTGGCAGAACTTGCCGGGGCTTTTCGCCTTCGTGGGGAGGGCGTCATTTTTTTCGGCGAGGAGCTTTTATGAATTCTTCTCTTTTCATCGGCGCAACGGGCCTGAAGGGGCTGTCGCAAGGTATGAGCGTCATCAGCAACAATCTTGCGAACGTGAGCACGTACGGCTTCAAGCAGCAGAATATTCAGTACTCGGATCTGATTTACAGCTCCCAGGGCAATCTGGGAAGCGGCTGGGCATCGCAGGAAGATTCTCTGGTGACCACCGGCGAAACGGGCCACGGCATGGCCGTGGACTCGGTTCGCACCTTTTTCTTTCAGGGAGCTTTTGAAGGCACCAATTCGGTGTCGGACCTGGCGCTCGACGGCAAGGGCTTTTTCCAGGTCACGGACGAACAGGGCAATGAATTCTACACCCGTACCGGCGATTTCATCACGGACGAGGAAGGTTACATGGAAACCCCGTCGGGCATGAAGCTGTCCGGCTATCAGTACAACGAGGACGGCTCGCTCGGCGGTCTGGGCGCGGTGCAGATTGATCGCTTCGGCACCATGGACGCCAGGGCGACCACCAGTCTGTCGCTGGAACTCAATCTGGGCCTGACGGAAGACCTTGCCCGTAATACGGACAATCCCTATTTCGGTCTGTTGTCCCAGTATGACGCGCGTGCGAATCCGCCGTTGACCAACGACGTCTACGGTTTTTCGCAGGCGGCGACCATTTATGATGCCGAGGGCAACGCGCAGGAAGTCACGATTTATTTTGACGGCGCGCCGTCGTCCGGCAACGGGGGGAAGCAGATCGAATTCCTTGTGGCCCTGACGCAGGATGCCGCGCAGGCAACGCAGGCGGGCGACGGCCTGCTGATGAGCGGCGTGCTCAGCTTCGCATCCAACGGCGAAATGACGTCCATAGCCGCGTTTACGCCTTCCGAGGCAGGCACCAAGGATCTGACGCAGTGGACGGCGGCGGAAACGGCGGGCGGCGGCTTTGTCTGCAATGTGGACGGCCGTGCCATGACCATTGATTTCGGCTTTGACGGCGGAACCGCCGCGACGGGCGTTGCCACGGCGGCCGAGGTGGGATCGGACGCAACGCTGCTGGGTGGTCTGACGGACCTTGTGGCCTCCGGTTCCGCCACCACGGGCTTTTCCGGCGAAACGTCGTCGGAAATGGTCAGTCAGGACGGCTACAGCGAAGGCCGGATGAGTTATTACGATATTACGGAAAGCGGCGATCTCGTCGCCTACTACGATAACGGGCAAAGTCAGAATCTCTGGCAGATTCCCGTATGCCGCTTCACCAGCGAGGACGGATTGTATCGGGAAGGCGACAATCTGTACCGTGCCACCGAGGCCAGCGGCAATATGGAAATGGGCGTCGCCGGTACGGAAAACTACGGAACCATCAACGCCTACAACCTTGAAGTATCCAATGTGGACACGGCGACGGAAATGGTTAATCTGATTATCACGCAGCGCGGCTTCCAGTCCAACAGCAAGGTCATCACGACCGCGGATGAAATGCTGCGCAAGGCCATGGAAATCAAGCGGACGTAAGCCCGCGTTCAAGCGCGTCCGCATTTGCGCCAGGGAGGAGAGGAAAGCCCGTTGCAGGCGGTACGAAGGCATACGTCTTCGCGCCGCCGGGCTTTCCTCTTTTTTTGTCTCAGAGCATTTCCAGTTTGCAACGCGTTGCGTTCCAAACCATACGGCCTGTCGTTTCGCGGAAAAAACGCGGTTTTTCCGTTCATTCCTGGCCGGGCGGCGCTGTGTTGCCGCCTCGCGTCCCGCCTTTTTCAAAGGCAAAATGCTCTATCCCGCAGGGCCGGTCGCCCTGCGTCACATCGTTGAGGAGAATTGTCGCGTGTCCGCAGTCTTCATGCCGCAGGATGTTTACGGGGTCATCGGCTGGCCGCTGGCCCAGAGTCTGAGTCCCCTTATTCATAATACCGGTTTTCAGACGCTGGGCCTGCCCGGCGTCTATCTGCTCCGGGAAGTTGCGCCCGAAAATCTGTCCCGCTTCATGGATGCCGTGCGCGTGCTGCCGATGCGCGGCCTGAGCGTCACCATTCCCCACAAGGTGGCCGTCATGCCGTTGCTGGACGGGGTGACGCGGGAGGCCGAAGCGGTGGGCGCCGTCAATACCGTCTTCTGGAAGGATGGGGCGTTATGGGGCGACAATACGGACGTTGCCGGATTCATGGCCCCGCTGAAACCGCTGAACCTGCCGACGGAAACGCCGATTCTCCTGCTGGGGGCCGGAGGCGCGGCCCGCGCCGTGGCCGCGGGGCTGACGCTGGCGGGCTTCCGGCATATCCGCATCGCCACGCCTTCCAACGCGTCGCACAGGCCGCTGGCCGAGCGTTTCGGGCTGGAGCCGGTTGACTGGGAAGCCCGGCATGATGCTCCCGCGGGGCTGGTGATCAATACCACCCCGCTGGGCATGAGGGGCAAGCACGAGGGGGAACGTCCCTGCGATTTTTCCCGTCTGCCGCCCGCGGACGGCTGCGCGCTGGCATACGATATCGTGTACAATCCGTTGCGGACGGCCTTTGTGGCCGATGCCGAGGCGCACGGACGCCGCTGCATAACCGGCGTGGAAATGTTTTTCGGACAGGGGAACGCCCAGTTCCTGCGCTGGACGGGACGCGAGCTGCCCGCGGCGTCGCGTGCGGCGCTTGACGCCGCCCTGCGCTGAAACCGGGAAGCAGGGGAGCCTTTTCTCCTTGAAAAAGATTAGAGCGTTTCACCTTTGACAAAGGTGAAAACGCGAGGCGGCGGCACAGCGCCGCCCGGCCCAAAGTGAGCGGAA
>CAJMRA010000045.1 GCA_905215675.1 uncultured bacterium
GCGCTTTCTCAGAGGGACACAGGCCAGGCGGCAAGTCCTTTTCAAAGGTTATGAGCCGCTTACATTTTCTATTTATCTGAATAAATAGAAACATTAGAGCGTTTCAACTTTGAAAAAGGTGAAACGCTCTAATGCTAACAGACCCTAGGGGCTGTTGATACCATCCGTAGCTTGTTTGAGGGGAAGGGAACCCCCTCCCCCTGAAAAAATTCCTTAACCGTCGGCAAGGCGGACGAAGGTCAGTTCGTGCTTGTTGCAGGAAAGATGGCGGAGGCTGCCGCCGGGAATGGCGGCAAAACGGCGGGCGGTTTCGTGATCGGTTTCCGACTGGAACTTGAGCGTGCAGACGATATTGCGGCAGGCTCCGGCGTCCAGCCAGCGGAGGATGGTATCCAGCAGCTTTTCCGGGTAGCAAATCATGTCGGAAAAGAGCCAGTCCACGCTGCCGACGTACGCGGGATCAAGGGCAAAGCCGCTGCCGATGCAGTGATTGACGCCCGGCATACGCTGCACGAGGGGAGCAAGGGGGGCCTTGTCGATGCTGAACACGCGACAGCCGAGGGAGGCCAGAACCCATGTCCAGCCGCCGGGGGCCGCGCCGAGGTCCACGCAGAGATCGCCGGGCTGCGGGCGACGTCCCAGCAGGGTAAAGGTTTCCCAAAGTTTGAGATAGGCGCGTCCGGGAGGATCGTCCCGGTTTTCCTGAAATAGCGCTTCTCCGTCGGCAAAGGGAGACGTGGTGCGCGGCGAGGCCAGCAGCAGGTCCTCCCGCCAGAGCGTAAACGCCCCGAGGGGCGCGGTGGGAACAGGCGCGCCGAACACCAGCGGATGCGCGCCCACATGGGGCAGACGCTCGCCGATGAGGGCCAGACGGCGACGGAATCCGGGCTCCACGCCCGGCGGCGGCACATGGGCGCGCCAGTTGCGCTGGAGGGCCGTCAGTTGCCGCGCGGCGTCGCCGATGGAGGCAATGGGAAGCCAGCGGGGCTGAAGCCAGACATTCTGCGCCCAGGCGGCCGCGGCGGAACCGCGCGCCAGCACCAGACGACCGCGCGCGCCGAGAACGCGGGAGCCGAGTTCTTCAAGCAGGGGACGCACATAGTGGCGCGCGGCCACCTGCACGCTGAAATTTTCTTCCGGCAGACGGGAGGGTTCGAGAGAGGCCGGGGCGACGTCCCAGAAAGGGGATGGAGACTGCGGCCGGGCGTCGGGACGCGCGGTCGCACGGGCGGCATGACGCGCGCGGTTGCCCTGACCGGCCCTGCCGTTGCGGTTGTCCGGCGCGGGGGAGGAATGGCCGACGCCTGCGGGGGAAAATGTCCGACGCTGTTTCATGGCAATCCGGCAAAGCGGGAAAGGGACGCGCCGCCTGCGGAGCGGCCGCAGGGGACGGCGGCAGCCCGCAAACGGGAGAAGAGACGGAAAAACGGCCTACGCCGAGGTATCAAGCGAGGTACCCTTCTTGGAAGAGCTGTACAGAAGACCGTCGTCACCGAACAGGGTGTCATAGGTCAGGTCTTCGGGCGTGAGAACCTTCGTTTCCTCGGAGGCTTCCTCGGGTTCGATGGTCGCGTTGATGCGGAAGCGGGGAACCGGCTTGCGTTCCTTCACCTCGCCGCTGTCGGCATAGAGGAAATCAAGGTCCTTCCGGCCGGTCTGGCTGGTGGTTTCGCCTTCCTCGTCCTCGGCATACAGACGCTTGAAATCGGAACGGGTGGAAGAAAGCCAGCTGTTGTCAAACGTATTGGCTTCCTGAGACATGTAGCTGCCGCTGCAAAGCGTGAAACTGACGTCGCTACTCATGGGGACGCCTCCTTGTTATCGTCTTCCCGACCTGCACACGGCGCGGGACGGCGATGCTGTGGTACGGAATGCGGGCGGCGGCAGGGGACAGGGACGCCCCGCCCGCATTCGGAAAACTTGCCGTTTGAAACGCGCAGCGTTTCAAACTGAAAAGACTCTAGGACCCCTTGCCGTAGGCGTTGGCCACGCGGCGCATCTGCGACGAGCTGCCGCCCAGCTGCGCGGCCTCCATGGGCTGGGCCGCCGGAGAGGCGGCGGACCCCGCGGCCGTCTGCCCTTCCACGGAGGTCAGGGGATTGGCAAAGGCTCCGGCGCTCTTGCCGTAGGCCATGCTTGCCTGCGCCCTGCTGGCCCCGGGCATGGCCCCGTGGTTGTTGACCGTGGGAGCGAGAGGCGCGCGCCGGATGGCTCCGGCCTCGGCCGGACGGCTGCGCACAATCTGCTCGGCGGCGTTGCGGGCTTCGGGCGTGTCGATGATCTGGGCGTAGGCGCTGCGCAGTCCCGAAAGGATCTCGCACACGCTGTCCAGCCGCTCCACATTCATCTTGAGATTGGCGTCCAGCAGGCGCGCCATGCACAGAAAATAAAGATTGTTCAGATTCGTGGCAAGCTCGCCGCCCTTTTCCATGTTGAGGGAGCTGGAAAGCTCGCCGATGATGTCCAGCGCCTTGGAAATGTAAAGCCCCTTGCCGGCATAATCCTTGGCCAGCATTTTTTCCCGGGCCTGCTGCAGGAACCGGAGCGCGCCGTCATACAGCATGAGCAACAGCTGGCCCTGATCCGTGGTGCCGACCTTGGTTTGAATATAGGCCTGCGCCGCTTTATTATTCATAATGCTCTGTCCTTGGGCAAAAAGCCCGTCTTGCGCGCGGAGCGCCGTTACGTCCGCCGCCCTCGCGACGGGGGCGGCGGACGGTCATGACTGAAAGGTGCGTCGCAGTCCCGGCTAGCTGCTGCTGCCGCTCAGCTGGGCAAGCTGGCTTTCCAGCTGCGACTGCGTGTTGGCATACTCGGACAGCAGGGTCTGCAAACGGGCGAACTTGTCCTTCTGGTGCTGTTCCCACGTGTCAAGGCGATCCTGCTCCCGTTCGATCTTGGCGTCAATGCTATCCATGATGTCCAGATAGTTGGCCTGAAGAATCATCAGGCCGCCGTTCTGGGACTTGAGGGCAATGGAGTCGTCATTGATGCTGTCGCCGGTGTCCACGTAGGTCAGCTCGTCCTGCATGAACTGATCGACCGTGTCAAGCAGGCCGGTCTTGATGCTCAGATTGCCGGTATGGGTTCCGGGCTCCAGATTGTCAATATAGATGGCGGTACCCTTGGCATCGCCGGACGCAACGGAGAAGTAGTTGCTGCCCATGGTGGAATCGTTGGTGGCCCGTTCCCCGCCGATGAACACGTCGGTGATGTTGCCGTCCTTGTCCACCGTATAGGAGACTTCGTAGGTCCCGGCCTTGGTGATGCCGTCAAGGCTGCTGGCGTAGCGGAAATTGGAGGTATCGCTCGATCCCGGCGTGGACGGACCGCAGAAGAAGTCGATGACTTCATCCAGATGCTCGGAAAGCATCGAGGTGTAGTTTTCCTGGTCCATGGTGGTCATGCCGCTGATGGCCGAGGGCGCGCCGATCATGAGCAGGCCGTAATTCTCGCTGGTTTCATCCGAGCAGACCTTGATGCCGAGAGAAGACAGGCTGGACACGATGTCGCCCGACAGGGGATCGTCGCTGTCCGTCATGAGCCTGTAACCGGCGGGCTTGTCTGTCAGCACCGACGTAAACCGGGAGTCGAACAGCTGTACGCCGTAGTTGCCCTGGAGAATGCCGCCCTTCTGGCTGGTCAGCAACGACATGCTGTAGTTGCTGTCGGTCTTGTTGTCCGGGTCGTTGGTGGTGGTTTCGGCATTTTCGTCGTACTTGGTGAAGGCGATGACCGTCGCCAGCACTTCATTGACCGTGTCGATGAAGGTCTGGATGCTTTCCTGCACGGAATTCACGTCCGTGGCCACAGACAGCTTGGCCTGCCCCACGTCGTTCAGGGTGAAGGTCAGACCTTCGATGACGCCGGAAACGGTGTTGGAGTCGGACTCCAGATCCATGGGCCAGTTGTCCACGGTGTAAATGGCGTTGGAAGCCTTCTGAATACTCCAGTTGTCGGACTGGACCACCTGCCCTTCCACGCCGGGGCCGCTCAGTACGCCGTTCTGCACGCGAAGGGTGTACTTGGTTCCGGCATCAAGAGTTGCCGAACCGGACGCCACATCCGCGCCGGAAATGGTCTTTTCCGTGCCGTCGGCGTCCGTATAGACCAGCTCCACGTCAACGCTATTTTCATGCAACTTCTTGACGACATCTTCAAGCTTGGAGCCGCTGGGAAGCGTGAATGACACGTCCGAGCCGTTGTTGCCCTTGTAGGTGTATTCCAACTGAGGCGGCGTTTCCAGCGTGGCGTTGGCCGCATCGGTGGCGGTTCCCACGGCAATGTCGTTGAACGCAATCGTATTTTCGCAGGTCAGTTCCTTGGTGTAGCCGGAGCCCGGGTCCGCGCCCGCAATGAGTGTCACGCTCATCACGCCGGTGCCGATCAGCTTGTTGGGATCGCTGGAATCCGCGGTAAAACCATGATTCTTGAGTTCATCCAGCAAATTCTGATAGGTTGCGTTCCCCTTCAGGGTAAAGGTCTGGGCCGTTCCATCCCCCATGACAACCATATATTCCTTTTCCAGATCGGGATCGGAAGAGGAAATTTCCTTGTCCAGCTTATCCTTGTTGAAGGCGATGGTCAGTTCGTAGTTCTTTCCCTTGGTCGTCAACTGCTTGTAGAGGCTGTCGCCGGTGGGCAGCGTTTCCGCCTCGGGGGTAAACGTGAAGCCCGACAGGGAACCGCCGCCACTCACCGAAGCCGTAATTTCCGTCACGCCGCTGAGATCGAGATGATACTTGCCGTCATCGTCAAGAATCATGCTGGCGCTGTTGCCCGTGGCGGCGGCAATCTTGGTGATGAAGTCCTTTTTCTTGTCGTCCCCGCTCATGGTGATTTGGCGCGTGGACCCGTCCTTCATCTTGATGGTGAAGGTGATGGTGGACTTGTCGTTCTCACCGATCATGTAGCCGTTGTTGATCTCGTTGTAGTCGCCCGCCTCCACGCGCACATACGCCGCCTTGTACTGATTGTCCTTGTCGGTATTGGAGGCGTCGCGCCGGATGACGGCCTGCACGTTCTTGAAATTGAGAGCGCCGGTGGCCGGATCGATTTCCGCCGTATCCTTGCCGATACGGGCGTTGATCTGATCCACGAAGTCCTGCAACGTGCTGTCGCCGTCCATGGTGATGGTCACGGTCTTGCCGTCGCGCAGCACGAAGTCATAGGCGATGCTGGAAGGATCGGTAAACGTGGCGTCGCCGCTGATGCCGTCGTTGCTTTCCCAGATGGAATTGATGCCGGAATCGTCGAAGCCCAGCAGCTCGTTGCTTTCGATCACAAGGCTGTTGGACTCGCCCGTTTCCTTGCCCGCAATCTGGAAGTAATAGCCGCCGCTGGTCTGGATCAGGCTGGCCTTGATGCCGGGATTGTCCTTGTTGTTGTTCACCAGGTTGATGAACGAATCCAGCGTCGTCTTCGGCGGGACATTGATGCTGTAATCCTTGCCCGCAAAGGTATACTTGAACGCGATATCATGATCGGTGGTATTGATGATATCGGTCTTGTTGGTGAACTTGTGGCCGGTATTGGCCCAGACGGCGTTATTGGCCACCTGCTTGACGTTGATCGTGTGCTGGGCGTCCACGGCGTCCGCCGTGGCCGTGCCGGTAACGCATTCTTCCTTGGTGCTGGACACGACCTTGGACACAAAGCTGTTGCGGTTCTTGAGACTGCTCAGTTCCGTACGGGCCGTGCTTACGGCGTCGATAATCTTGGTAAAGCCCTGATAGCGGAGATTCCAGTCGCTCTTCCACGCCTCCAGCCGCGTGAGGTTCATGGATTCGATCTGCTTCAGCTGTTCGAGCGTCTGGGCCCAGTCGTTGCCCGTACCGTCCAGGCCGGAAAAATATATGGAACCGGAAATGCTTGTTGCCATACCGTCTTCTCCTCGGTGCGCGTCGTTGCCGGGCCGGAATCAGGGTCGCCCGTGCCGTGTGCAGTTTTTTCCGGTAAAAATGCAAAAAATATACCAAGAAAAAATTGCCGCTACGCAGGCGCGCCAGGGGCGCGGCGCACCGCTTTACCATGCATCTCTTAACGGTTACACCTAAAGAAACTTTAGCGCCCGGGCGGCCCTTCCGGCCCCAACCGGGGGAAAAATATATGGAACTACTGCTCTATCAACCGGAAATTCCCCCGAATACGGGAAATATAGCGCGCCTCTGCGCCATGACCGGCGTCCGCCTGAACCTGATCGAGCCTCTGGGCTTCAAGCTGGAGGATCGCTACCTCAAACGGGCCGGGCTCGACTACTGGCCGCAGGTCGATCTGGCCGTCTGGCCGGACCTGCAAACATGGCTTGCCGCCGCCACCGCCCGCAACGGCCGCCCGCCGCGCTGCGTCATGACCTCCGCCAAGGGGGGACAGCCCCTGCATCATTTTCCCTTCGAGGCGGACGACTGCCTTGTGTTCGGCCCCGAAACCCACGGCCTCCCGGACGAGGTGCTGCGGCTCTCTCCCTGGCGGGTACGCATTCCCATGCTTGCGGGCCGGGGACGCTGTCTCAACCTCTCCACCTCGGCGGGCATCGTGCTGTACGGGGCGCTGGCGCACTGCGGCATTCTTGACGGGCCGGAATGGCAGCTCCCCGCCGCTCCGGGAGACGCCTCATGATCGGCCCGGACTGGTCGGCGCTCTTCCCCGGCAGCGTCTGGGAATGCTGGTGGCTCGCGCCCGCGGCGCTGCTCATGGACGCCCTGCTGGGCGATCCCGCCCTGCCGTGGCGGCATCCTGTCTGCTTCGTGGGCGGCCTGCTGCAACGTCTGGAGGCTCCGGCGCGCCGTCTGGCCGCCCGCGCGCCCTTCCTGTCGCCGCAGGCGGCATTGCGCGCGGCGGGCGCGCTGGCCGTCCTGCTGCTCGTCCTCGTCACGGGCCTTGTCGTGCGGCTCTCGCTGGCCGCCGCCGCGCTCCTGCCCGGCGACTTCCCGCAATTTTTCCTGACGCTTTACTGGGCATGGGCCGGGCTGGCCATGGGCAGCCTCGTACGCACCGGCGCAACCGTCCGCTTTCGCGTGGAACAATTCCCCCTCCCCGCCGCGCGCGACGCCCTGTCATGGCTCGTCAGCCGGGACACGTCCGCCATGGATCGCCCCCTCATGCGCAAGACCCTGGCCGACACCCTGTCCGAAAACTTCACGGACGCCGGTATCGCACCCCTGTTCTGGCTGCTCGCGGGCGGCCCCGTGGCACTCTGGTGCTACAAGGCCGTCAGCACGACGGATTCCATGTGGGGCTACCTGACGCCCCGCTGGCGCTGTCTCGGCTGGGCCGGAGCCCGGAGCGACGATCTGCTGGCCTTCCTGCCCGCCCGTCTGGGCGCCGTGCTGCTGTATCTGACCGATCTTCTTGCCCGCGCGGCCGCACGCCTTTTCCCCTTCGCGGCCGCAGCCCTGCGCCCGTGGGATGGTCGCTGGCCCGGTCTGGCCCGCATCCGCCGGGATGCCGCGGGCATGCCCAGCCCCAATTCCGGCTGGAGCATGGCGGCCTGCGCCTGGCTCTGCCGGGCCCGGCAGGGCGGCCCCTCCGTCTACTTCGGGCAACTCGTCCACAAGGAATGGCTGGGCCCGCCCGAAACGGAAGCCGCCCCCTGGGACGAGGCCCGTCTCGCCGCCCTGAACAGCCTGCTGCTTCGCGGCATGCTGACGGGCGGCCTGATTCTCTGGGGCGCGGCCCTGTTCCTGCGCGCCCTGCTGCGCGCGTAAGCGCCGCCCCCTCCCTTTCATTCCTTTCGCGCCGTTTGCCCTTTTCGACCTTTTTTTCCTCCCTTTTCACCCAATCGCAACATATTACGGATTTGCCATGAATATTGCCGCCCTCTTCATCCGACGCCCGGTCGCCACCGTCCTGATCATGCTGGGCATGCTCTTCTTCGGCGCGGCAGGGTACGTCAACCTGCCGGTCAACCAGCTCCCCAACGTGGACTTTCCCACCATTCAGGTCACGGCGACACTGGACGGGGCGGACCCGGAAACCATGGCGGCATCCGTGGCGACGCCGCTGGAAAAGGAATTCTTCACCATCTCCGGCATCGACTCCATCTCGTCCGTCAACTCGCGCGGCCGAACCCGAATCACCATCCAGTTCGCGCTGGATCGCGACATCGACGGCGCGGCCCTCGACGTGCAGTCGGCCATCAGTGTGGCGCAGCGCCGCCTGCCCGACAACATGACCACACAGCCCAGCTTCCGCAAGGTCAACCCCGCCGACTCCCCCATTCTCTACCTGCGCGTGTCCTCCCCCACGCTGCCGCTCTACGAACTGAACGAATACGCCGATACGCTCATAGGTCAGCGCCTTTCCATGGTGCAGGGCGTGGCGCAGGTCGTCATCTACGGCCAGAAGAAATACGCCGTGCGCGTGCAGCTCGACCCGGACGCGCTGGCCTCGCGCGGCCTCGGCATCGACGAGGTGGCCGACGCCGTATCCGGGGCCAACAGCAAGCTCCCCACCGGCTCGCTGGACGGCGCGCGCCGCTCCAGCGCCATCAAGGCGTCCGGCCAGCTCGAAAACGCCCGCGCCTTCCGCGAAGTCATCGTCGCCTACCGCGACGGCGCGCCCGTGCGCCTGCGCGATATCGGGCAGGTCATCGACGATGTGGAACAGAACGAACAGCTCTCGTGGGGCGACGACGGCGCGCCCGGCATGACGCTTGCCGTGGAACGCCAGCCCGGCACCAATACCGTCAAGGTCGTGGACGCCATCAAGGCCCTGCTTCCCGAACTGGAACGCCAGCTCCCGCCGTCCGTTTCCGTCAGGATTTTCTACGATCGTTCGGAGTCCATCCGGGAATCCGTCGCCGACGTCAAGTTCACCCTGATTCTGACCGTGGGCCTTGTCGTCCTCGTCATCTTCCTCTTCCTTCGCAACCTGCCCGCCACCGTCATTCCCGGTCTGGCCCTGCCCATGTCCGTCATTTCCACCTTCGCGGTCATGTACGTCATGAATTTCAGCCTCGACAACCTCTCGCTCATGGCCCTGACGCTGGCCGTGGGCTTCGTGGTTGACGACGCCATCGTCATGCTGGAAAACATCGTCCGCCATCAGGAAATGGGCAAGAATCCCGTGCAGGCCGCCTTTGACGGCTCGGCGGAAATCGGCTTCACCATCCTTTCCATGACCATTTCCCTGGCCGCCGTCTTTATCCCCGTCCTGTTCATGGGCGGCGTGGTCGGGCGGCTCTTCTACGAATTCGCCGTCGTCATCATCACCGCCATCCTGTTTTCCGGCGTCGTCTCCCTCTCCCTCACGCCCATGCTCTGCGCCTACTTTCTCAAGCCGCAAGGGCACCGCGCCGGATACGAGGGCTTTTACGGCGTCATGGAACGCGCCTTCGATCGCCTGGCCGCAGCCTATGACGCCTCGCTGGGCGTCGTGCTGCGCCACCGCTTCCTGACGCTCATGTTCTCCCTTGTCCTCCTGCTCGCCACCGCCTGGCTCGCCGTCGTCGTGCCCAAGGGCTTCCTCCCCTCCGAAGACGAAGGCTTCATCGCGGGCAGCACCGAAGCCGAACAGGGCATCTCCTTCGACGGCATGGTCGCCGCGCAAAAGTCGCTGGACGCCCTCCTCCGCGACGACCCCGATCTGGAAAGCTACAACTCCACCGTGGGCATCGTGGGCAGCAGTCAGAGCATGAACAACGGCATGATGCTCTTCCGTCTCAAGCCCCACGGCGAACGCCCGCCCGTGGAAGAGGTCGCCCAGCGTCTGCGCGTCAAGCTCAACGCCATCCCGTCCCTGCGCGTCTTCCTGCGCGTGCCTCCCGCCATCAATATCGGCGGCCGCTCCTCCAAGGCCCTCTACCAGTACACCCTCTCCGGCTCCAATACCGAAGAACTCTATGCCAGCGCACAGGCCGTGGAAGACGCCCTCCGCCACCTGCCGCAACTTCAGGACGTGAACAGCGACCTCCAGCTCACCAACCCCGAAATGCGCGTCAACATCGACCGCGACCGCGCCTCCGCCCTCGGCATCAGCGCCGGGCAGATAGAACTGACCCTGCAATCCGCCTACGGCTCCCGCAACGTCTCCACCATTTACGCCCCCAACAACGATTACACCGTGTTCGTGGAACTGAAGGAGGACTTCCAGCGCGACGCCTCCGCCCTCTCGCGCCTCTATGTCCGCTCCACCTCGGGCGACCTCGTGCCCCTCTCCGCCATCGCCACCATGAAGCGCGGCGTCGGCCCCATCGCCGTCAACCACTCGGGACAGTTCCCCTCCGTCACCATCTCCTACAACCTCCGCCCCGGCGTGGCCCTCAGCGAAGGCGTCAGCGCCGTGGAAAGCACCGCCGCGCCCCTGCTGCCCCCCTCGGTCTCCGCCGTTTCCCAGGGCACCGCGCAGGCCTTCCAGGACTCCCTCTCCGGCATGGGCTGGCTGCTGCTCCTCGCCATCGTCGTCATCTACCTTGTCCTCGGTATCCTCTACGAGAGCTTCATCCACCCCTTCACCATTCTTTCGGGCCTGCCTTCCGCCGGTTTCGGCGCGCTCGCCACCCTCTGGCTCTTCGACAAGCCCCTCGACCTCTACGGCTTCGTCGGCGTCATCATGCTCCTCGGCATCGTCAAGAAAAACGCCATCATGATGCTTGACTTCGCCCTCGAAGCCCAGCGCCGCGACCCCTCCCTGTCCCCCCTCGACGCCATCACCGAAGGCTGCCGCGTCCGCTTCCGCCCCATCATGATGACCACCCTCGCCGCCCTCATGGGCGCCCTGCCCATCGCCATCGGCATCGGCGCGGGCGCACAGGCCCGCCAGCCCCTCGGCCTCGCCGTCGTCGGCGGCCTCTGCTTCTCCCAGATCATCACCCTTTATATCACGCCCGTCTATTACTCCTATATGGAAACCTTCTCCCTCTGGCTCAACCGCCGCTTCGGCAAACGCTTCAACCAACCCGCGCCGGAATAAGCCCGGAAGACGGGCCGGGGGAAGGGCCGGGGGAAAGGGGAATGTTGGGGGGAAGGGGAACCCCTCTGCTAGCGCGAGAGGTGTTCCCCTTCCCC
>CAJMRA010000046.1 GCA_905215675.1 uncultured bacterium
TCGGGCCGGGCGGCGCTGTGCCGCCGCCTCGCGTTTCACCTTTTTCAAAGGTGAAACGCTCTACCGCGCGCGGGACAGCCGCGCGTACTCGTCGTCACTCACGGCCTCCAGCCATTCGTTGCGCGCCTCTTCCCCGGGCACTTCCACGGCCAGATGCGTGAACCAGCTGTCGGCGGCCGCGCCGTGCCAGTGCTTGACCCCGGCGGGAATATGCACCACATCGCCGGGATGCAGTTCCCGGGCGGGCCTACCCCATTCCTGATACCAGCCGCGACCGGCGGTGCAGAGCAGAATCTGCCCGCCGCCGCGCGCGGCATGATGAATATGCCAGTTGTTGCGGCAGCCGGGCTCGAACGTCACGTTGCCGATGACCACGCCTTCCGTGGAAAGCATATTCAGATAACTATTGCCCACAAAATACCGGGCATAGGCCGTATTGGCGTTCCCGCGCGGGAACGGTCCCGAATCACCCTGCATCCGAACCTCCTTTTGCGTTTCCGTCATTGGCGCCGGGGCGGCCTTTTCCGTGTCCGCCGCGGCAACGGAAGCGGCGAGCGCGCCGCCCGGCGCGAGCATCAGACAAAACATCATGATACCGAACGTCCGTAACGACATCGTGTCCTCCATCAGGAATCCTGCATCACGGCGTTGACGCAGGACAGCGCGTTCAGCGTGCGGGGAAAGCCGATGTACGGCAGCAGCTGCGCCAGCGCGTCCACAAGATTCTGCTTGGTGTTGCCCACGGCCGCGTTGCCCTGCACGTGCGCCCGCACCTGCGCCTCGCAGCCGCCCAGCGTGCTGATCATGCAGAAGGTCAGCAGCTCCCGCATCTTCAGATCAAGCCCCGCGCGCGTATAAATATCCCCGAAGCAGAAGGCCGAAAGATAGTCCACCATGATATCCTTCTGCTGCGGCGGCGTCGCGGCGTGCATCTTGTCTATGGTTTCGCCGAAAATCCTTTTCTGCACGGCAACCCCGTCCCGGAAGCGCGTCTCCTCCGTCACGGTCGCCCCGGACGGCAGAGGCAGGGCGATGCCCTGCGCGGCAAAGACCTCGTTGACCCGGCGAAGCGCGCTTTCCGTTTTGGGAAACCCCACATACGGCGCGCACTGGTAGACGGCCTCCCGGATGTCCGCGGGACTGACGCCCACGCGCAGGGCGGCTTCCGTGGCCGTTTTCATATCGTCCGTCATCTGTCCCGCCACAAGGGCCACCAGCGTAATCAGCGCCCGCTGCCGGTCGTCCAGCGTGCCGCGCCCCACGATTTCCCCGTACAGGAGACGATCGCGCATGGCGGCGAGTTCGGGGTCCGTCTCCGCCAGCGGCGCGGGGGCGTCGCCCAGAAAATGCTGTCTGTTCCTTTCCGCCGTCTGAATCCTGTCCATGACTGCCGCTCCATAGGCTTGTTTTGCGATCGTGCCGCACAGGGGCGCAAGCAGACCGGCCGCCATGACGGCCGCCAGCGACGCCCTTGCCAACGTTTTCACGTGCATGAATCCTCCCGTCCTGCGCCATGCGCCGGAAATCCCGTCGCGGGCGGTTGGGAACGCGCTTCCGCGTCCCTCCTGAACATATTCCGTTGGAAACGCGTTGCGTTTCCAACCCCGCGGCCTGTCGTTGTGAGGAAAAACGCTGTTTTTCCGCTCACTTTTGGCCGGGCGGCGCACCGCCGCCGCGCGTTGTCTCTTTTTCAGGGAGAAAACGCTCCTGACCTCAACATATGCCGCCGTGCGCGGGGAAAACAGGGTGGATTCTCGCGTTTTTTTGCCTGAAAGGCTCAAAACGCTCCTCGCGCGGGCGCACTCCTGCATGCCGCGACAAGACCCCCTTCCCCTGTACGGGACGCCATGCTACAGAGTATCCATGAAAATTCCCTCTCCCGCCCGGCCATCCGGGGCATCCCTTCCGCCGTCGGCCCTGCCGCCGGAGCGCTGCCTTGCCAAGTCGCGGCTATGTTCCGGCCGTACGGAAGCCGGTCGCACCGTCGAGGAACACTGCCGCATCGCCGGAGCCGTCGCCGCCGTCCTCGTTTCCCGCCTCAACGACGTTCTGCCGGGGCTGCTGCCTCCGGGCGCGGACATTCCCGCCCTTCTGCACGATATCGGCAAGGTCTGCCCCACCTTTCAGGCCAGACTTTACGACGCCGTCATGGGCAGGGAAGCCCGGCTGCACATGCCGGAACTGGCGACGGCGGACGTCGCCCTGGACAGGCAGCTGGGCGGGCACGCCGCCGTAAGCCGCGCCTGTCTTGCCGACATGGGAGCGCCGACGGCGCTGGCGCGCATTGTCGGCGCGCATCACGGAAAAGCCGTTCAGCCCGTTTCGGACAGCGCCTCCGTGGTCGGCGGCGTTGTCTGGCAGAAGACGCGCCGCGCTCTCTGCCGCCGACTGATGGAAGATCGGCCGGACTGGCCCGATTTCGGCAGAGGGCCGGAGCGTGTCGTGTGCGGTCTGACCGTCACGGCGGACTGGATAGCCTCCGGGCCGCTGTTCGACGATCCTGCCGAGGACTGGCGGCCGCTGGTGGAACGCGCCGTTGACGAGGCCGGTTTTCTCTGGCCGGGTATCCGGCGCGGGCTGACGTTTGAAGACGTTTTTTCCTTTGCGCCGCGTCCGGCCCAGCGAACGCTGTTCGAGGCGGTCGAGGGACCCGGCGTGTTCGTGCTGGAAGCTCCCATGGGCGTGGGCAAGACGGAAGCGGCGCTTTATGCGGCCTATCGCCTGCTTGAACAGAAAAAAAGCTGCGGCATCTATTTTGCCCTGCCCACGCAGCTGACCTCCAACCGCATTCACGGACGGGTCAACGCCTTTCTGGATCGTATCCTGCGGGAGCCCCGCCGGGCGCTGCTGCTGCACGGCATGGCCTGGCTGGAACGCTTCCAGAATCATCAGCGCATGGGCAGGGAAGCCGCGCCCAATCAGGCATGGTTCTCCAGAGGCCGCCGGGGCATTCTGGCGCCTTTCGGCGTGGGTACGATAGATCAGGCGCTGTTCTCGGCCCTGCATGTACGATACGGGGCGCTGCGAACCTTCGGACTGGCGGGAAAAACGGTCATCCTTGACGAAGTGCACAGCTATGACGCCTATACCGGCTCCATTCTGGACGCGCTGACGCGACAACTGCGCGATATCGGCTGCACTGTGATTATCCTGAGCGCGACGCTCACGGCCAGGCGTCGCGCGGCCCTGCTGCCCGACATGCGCGCGGCCTCGACGGCCTATCCGCTGATCAGCGCCGCGCCCGCAGGCGGGACGGCACGGGAAATACCCTGCGACGGAGGCGCGTCCGCCGAGGTCGCCCTGTCCCACCTCACGGACGGGGACGCCGTGGAAGAAGCCCTGCAACGGGCGGAACAGGGCGAGCGCGTTCTCTGGGTGGAGAATACCGTTGCGGAGGCGCAGGAACGCTTTTGCCTGCTGGCCGGACGGGCTTCCGCCATGGACAATCTTCCCGTGGGCCTGCTGCATTCCCGCTTTACTCCGGCGGACAGGGCGCGCAATGAGGAGCGCTGGACGGCCTTCTTTCATCCGCAGGCGGACGAACGCGGACGCCGGGGCGGCATCGTCGTCGGCACGCAGGTGGTGGAACAGTCGCTTGATCTGGATGCGGATTTTCTTGTCAGCCGCTTCTGCCCCACGGACATGCTGTTGCAGCGCCTCGGGCGGCTCTGGCGGCACGGGGAGCGGACGCCCCGCCCCGCCTCCGCCCGGCGGCAGGCCTGCATTCTGCATCCGACGCCGACGGAGGCGGCAACGTCGCCCGAAGCCGCTTTCGGCCCGTCGGCCCATGTTTACGCGCCCTACGTCCTGTTCCGCAGTCTGGAATTATGGTACGCCAGGACATCCGTATGCCTGCCGGAGGAAATACGGCCGCTGCTGGAAGCCACCTACGCCGATCGGGAGGAATCCGACCCGGCCGTGGCGGCGGCATGGCGGGAGCTGTGCCGCGTCCGGGACATGCTGCGGCGGCAGGCCCTGCTTGTGCAGTCGGATTCCGTTCAGCCCGGCGACGACGCGCAGGCCCGTACCCGCTGGCAGGAACGGGAGGACGCGGCCGTCGTGCTGTTCCGAAGCCGGGACGCCGCCGGGCGGCGGCTTGTGCTGGCGGACGGACGCGAACTGGAACTGCGCCTGCCGGAAGACGACGCAACACAGCGTGGGCGGCTCGCCCGCTGGCAAAAGCGGCAGGAAGCGGCGGTCATGCTGGCGGAAAACACGGTGCGCGTCGCCGCGGCCCGCGCGCCGGAGGGCGATACGCCCGGCTGGCTTGCGCCGTGGCTGCGCGAGGGGATACGGGCCGCGCGTCTGGCGGAAGACGGCCGCGTGCTGCGGGAGGACGGCTCGCCGCCGTCACACCCCGCCCGCTACGATCCACTGCTGGGCTATGCCTTGACAGCAACCGGAGGGCGTTCCCGCCCCCTGTGAGGATATGCAATGGACACGGAACAAGAATTCAACCTTGTGGACGACGCATGGATTCCCGTGGTCGCCTGCGGACGGGTCAGTTTACGGGAAGCGTTCGCCCGGCCCGATCTGACGGCGCTCGGGGGCACGCCGCTGGAAAAAATCGCCCTGTTCAAACTGTTGCAGGCCGTCGCCCAGGCGGCGCGGACGCCTGCCGACGACGGGGAATGGCTGCAACTCGGCCCGGAAGGACTGGCGCAGGCCTGCCTGTCCTATCTGGAGACATGGCGGCACGCCTTCCGGCTGTACGGGCCCGCGCCGTTCCTGCAATTTCCCGCCGTCAGGAAAGCAAAGCTGCTGCCCTACGGGAGCCTGATGCCCGACATCGCCAGCGGCAATACGTCGGTCCTGTTCCAGTCTCAGGTGGAACAGCCGCTGGACGACGGACAAAAGGCGTTGCTGCTGCTGGTCAACATGTCCTGCTGCTTCAGCGGCAAGAAGGTGGACAAGACCGTGGCGCTCTCGCCGGGCGTGGTCAAGGGCGCCTGCGGCAAGGCAGGCCCGGCGCTCTGCTCGCAGGGGCTGCTGCATTCCTTCTTGCAGGGGCGCTCCCTGCGCGAAACCGTCTGGCTCAACCTGCTGACGCGGGAGGATCTGGCGCAGGAACGACTGTACGAAAACGGCGTGGGCACGCCGCCGTGGGAAGTCATGCCCCGGGGAGAGGCGGACGACGTTGCCGACGCGCTCAAGCGCAGCCTCATGGGACGACTCGTGCCGCTGGCCCGCTTCTGCCTGCTGGAAGACGAGGGCGTCCGCTGCGTGGAGGGCATTCAGCACCCGGACTATCTGCAGGGCGGCATGGTCGATCCCAGCGCCACGGGGGATCGTTCGCTCAAGAAGCCGAAAATGATCTGGGCCGATCCGCAGAAACGCCCCTGGCGCATGCTCCCCGCCCTGCTGGGCTTCCTGCATCAGGACGCCGCCTCCGCCATGCGCTGCCTGCAACTTTTCTGGTGCGTGCCCCGTCTGGTCAAAACCGATCTGGAACAGATCGCCATCTGGTCCGGGGGAATCCGGCTGCGCAGCAATATAGGCGAACAATACCTGAGCGGTTCCGACGACGCGGTGGAATCCGAAATCAGTCTGCCCCGGAGCTGTCTCGGTTCCGGGCAGGAAAATGTCTGGTTCCTGTCTTTCCGCCACGGCATGGAGGCGATCGAAAATCTCGGCAAGGCCGTCTATGCGTCCGTTGCCGGATATTACAGGGAGGAAAAGGCGGAAAACGGCCCGGCATGGGCCGAGCGCGCATCGCTGGAATTCTGGCAGCTGGCGGAACGGCATTTTCCCGAACTGGTCGCGGCCTGCGCCCCGGAAAAGGGCGAGGAGGAACGCGCGGCCGTCATGCGCCGCCTGCGCGGCGGCGTTCTGGACTGCTATGCCCGCGCCTGCCCGCAGGAAACGCCCCGGCAGCTGGCCATCTGGGCGCGACATCGTCCGTTTTCAGGAGCAAAACGCACAAAAGGCGAAGGTTAGGACCTATGGAAAAAACCACGGAACAAACGCGGTCGCAGCGCTTTGTGGCGGCCGTTCTGGAACGCTGCGCGCAGGACAAGGGCTTTGCCGCGCGCCTGCGGCGCGCCGACAATCCCGATACCGAGCATTATGCATACGGCCTGCTGGCCGCGTTCGGTATTTCGCTGGAATGCGACGAGGAACGACGCCCCTTTGCCCTGATCGGCGCGGCCCTGAGCCGGAGCGCCGGGGACCGGGACGGTTCTCTCGGGCTGGGAGAGGCCCTGCGGCGCTGTGTGGAAAGCGAGGAACAGGGCGGCGCGCGCCTGCGGCGCATGCTTGCCTGTCGGCGGCAGGAGGAAGCCTGCCGCATGCTGCGGCCGCTGCTGTCGCTGATTGCGGCGCGACAGGCACCCCTGTCCCATGCCCGCCTGCTGGACGATTTGCAGGCCTTTCGCTTCGAGGAGGCGCGGCGGCGCGTCCGTCTGCGCTGGGCGCAGGAATATTACGGCACGACGCCGCCCGGCGACGACGGGGAGAACGATCCATGCGCCTGTTGAGCCGCTACCTTCTCAATCCGGCCGATCGCCGCGCGCTGCGCTGGACGGACAGCTATTCCCTTCACCGCATCGTCTACGACCTGTTTGACGATGTGCGCGGGGACGACAAACAGGCAAACAGCGGCATCCTGTTTGCGGACAAGGGCGTCCGCCGGGGCGTGAGCCGGGTTCTCATTCTTTCGGATCGGCCGCCCCGCCGGCCGCAGCGGGGCGCGCTGGAGACGCGCCCCCTGCCGGACGACTATCTCCGGGCGTCCTCGTATCGTTTTGAGGTGATAGTCAATCCCGTCCGGCGCGACAACAGAAGCGGCAAGCTGCAGGCCGTACGCGGACGCGAAGCCGTCGCCGCATGGTTCCGCGAACACGGCCCCGGCTGGGGATTCGACGTTCATGCGGCGTCGCTGCTGGTGACGGACATGCAGGCGGATCGCTTCCGCAAGGGCGCGGCGACGGCCACCATCGCCCGCGCGACGCTGACGGGCAGGCTCCGCGTCACGGATCGGGACGCCTTTGTCCGGTCCGTCTGTCAGGGCGTCGGCCGTGCCCGCGCCTTCGGCTGCGGCCTGCTGCAAATCGTTCCCGACATCTAGACATTTCAAACCATACGGCCTGTCGTTTCGCGGAAAAAACGCGGTTTTTTTCCGCTCACTTCGGGCCGGGCGGCGCTGTGCCGCCGCCTCGCGGCCCTGCGCGCCGCGGCGACAACCTCCTTACCCAAGGATATTTTCCCATGACCGCAAATCCCCTGAAAGGTATCGGCATCGAGTTTCACATTCTGCAATCCTTTCCCGTCACCTGCCTGAACCGCGACGACGTTGGCGCGCCCAAGAGCGCCCTTGTGGGCGGCGTTCCGCGCGCCCGCGTCAGTTCGCAATGCTGGAAACGGCAGGTGCGCCTTGCCCTGCACGAGCTGGGCTTTGCCACCGGCATTCGGACCAAGCGGCTTGCCGACATGATTGCGGACGCCTGCCGCGCGCGGCAGGCCACGGACGAACAGGCCGTCGCCTGCGGCGCGGCCATTGCGGCGTCGCTGGCGGACGACACGCTTTTCTTCATTTCCCCGCAGGAGGTGGAACGGCTGGCGGACTATGCGGCGGAAGCCGGTTTCCAGCTGCCCGTGGAAGCGGGCGGCAAGAAGAAAAAGGGCAACGACGAAAACGCGGCGGACAAGATGACGTTGCCCAAGACCGAAAAGGCCAAGGTCAGAAAATGCCTGAGCTTTGCCAAAAGCGCCGCCGACGGTCTGGATATCGCGCTGTTCGGCCGCATGGTGGCCCAGGACGCGGCGCTGAACGTGCAGGCCGCGGCATCCTTTGCGCACGCCCTGTCAACGCACCGGGTCGTCAACGAAGTGGAATTCTTCACCGCGCTGGACGATTACGCGCGCCTGATAAGGGAGGACGAGGATCAGGTCTCCGGCTCCAGCCATATGGGAACGCTGGAATACAACGCGGCGACCTATTATCGTTACATTTCGCTGGATCTGGGGCAACTGTGGGAAAACACGGGCGGCGACGGGATGGACCGGGCCGTGGAAGGCTTTGTCCGGGCCCTGTACATGGCCGTTCCGGCCGCGCGTCAGAGTACGCAGTCCGGGGCCTGCCCCTGGGACTACGCGCGCATTCTGGTGCGCCGCGGGCAGCGCATGCAGCTGTCCTTTGAAAAACCCGTGCGCAGCGCCGCCGACGGCGGCTGGCTGACGCCCAGCATCGCGGCGCTGGACGCGGGCCTCGCCCGTCAGGAACAGCTTGCCGGCTCCATGTACGGCAAGATTGCCGAGGCCGCCTACGGCGGGGAAAACGGCGGCGGCATCGACGACGTCTGCGCCGTCCTGCGGGACAGCGTGGCCCGCCTGATGGAGCCCGGGGCATGAGCGCGCTGCTTCTGTGGCTGGAAGGCCCGCTGCAATCATGGGGCGCGGACTCCCGCTACGGCAACCGTACCACGCTCCCCTTTCCCACGCGTTCCGGCGTGCTGGGGCTGCTCTGCTGCGCCGCGGGACGGGGCGGCGAGCAGCGGGAATGGCTGGCGGACATGGCCGCCCATACGCAGACCGTACGCGCCTATGCCCGCCGTCCGGCCCGGGGCATGGCCGCCGCGCCCCCGCTGCTGACGGACTTCCAGATGGTGGGGAGCGGCTATGACGACGGCGACGCCTGGCAGAACCTCATGGTCCCCAAGACTTCGGAAGGGAAAAAGCCCGTCGGCTCCGGCGCGAAAATGACCAGCCGCCATTATGTGCAGGACATGGCCTTCGCCTGCGTGCTGGAGCTGCCGCGGGACGAAGCCTCGGCGCTGGCGGACGCCCTGACGCATCCTGTATGGGAACTGTCGCTGGGGCGGCGGAACTGCCCGCCCTCGGCGCGCATCGGCCGCGGCGTCTTCGCCTCGGAGGAAGAGGCACTGGCGGCGGCGGACGAACTGGCGGACGGCAAGGGGCGGATTGCCGTGCTGACGGTGCGCGACGGCGCGCATGACGACGGCGACGAGGTATGGACAATCAGGGATGTTCCGCTCCGCTTCGGAACCGTCAAGCAGTACAGGGAACGGCAGGTGACGCTGTACCGCTGACGGCGACTTCCCCACGCCCGTGGGGGTGTTTCCTTGTCGAACCGTAACAGGATGACGGACAATCCCGCCTTCCGGCATCTGTGGAGAGATGACCGCAAGGAGCGAACCGGCCTCGCCGGACAGAAGGGAAAAACATGCCGGAAAAAGAATCCCAACGTCTTTTTGTACGCATCACACGCGACATACTGCCGCGCGTTACCGACAGATATCCGTATCTTTATCTGGAGCGCGGCAGGCTGGAAATAGACGACGGCAGTCTCAAGTGGATTGACGCTCAGGGGGAATGCGTTCACCTGCCTGTGGCGATCATCTCCTGCCTACTGCTCGGGCCGGGCACCTCCATAACCCACGAAGCCGTCAAGGTCGCCGCCGCCGCCAATTGCAGTTTATGCTGGGTGGGAGAAGATTCCCTGCTTTTTTATGCGGCAGGAGTGACGCCCACATCACATACCCGCAATATCCGTCGGCAGGCCTGCCTTGCGGCGGACCCGGTTCTGTCTCTCGAAGTCGCCCGGGCGATGTTTTCTCGGCGTTTTCCCGATGATGACGTCAAGCGGAAAAGCCTGCCGGAGCTGATGGGGATGGAGGGCCTGCGCGTTCGAGATTTCTATGTTGCCACCGCCCAAAAATATGGCGTCGGCTGGAAAGGACGCAGTTTCGTACCCGGAAAATTCGAATTGAGCGATCTGGCCAACAAGATTCTTACGGCAACAAACGCCGCGCTGTACGGCATCATCGCGTCCGCGATTCATAGCCTGGGCTATTCGCCCCATCTCGGCTTTGTGCATTCCGGGAGTCCGCTGCCGTTTGTTTATGACATGGCCGATTTGTACAAGGGGGAATTCTGTGTCGAACCAGCTTTTTCCCTGTGCAGAGAGCTTGCCGGGAGATATGACAAATATGCCGTCGCCACCGCATTCAGGGAACGCGTACTCAGAAAAAACCTGCTTGAACGTATCGTCAAGGATATAGATCTCCTCATAGGAGAAAAGAGTGCTCGTCGTTATAGCAAATAATCTGCCGCCTGCGGTTCGCGGTCGGATGAAGCTCTGGTTTGTGGAGCCTCGCGCCAACGTCTTTATTTCAGGTATCAAGGATAACGTGGCGCAAAAAGTCATCGAGTATCTGCAGACCCACTGTCCTGCGGAAAGCGGACTGCTGATATTCCTAAAGATTTCCGAGGCTCCGGGCTACCGAATTATCGGCAGGGGAGATCCCGGGCGGGAAATAGTCCTTCTCAACGGCTTGCAACTTGTTCGCGACAAGGATAGTTGATTTCAGTCATCTTAGAGCATTTTCAGTTTGAAACACGTTACGTTTCAAACCATACTGCCTGTCGTTTCGCGAAAAAACGCGGTTTTTCCGCTCACTTTGGGCCGGGCGGCGCTGTGCCGCAGCCTCGCGTTTCACCTTTTTCAAAGGTGAAACGCTCTAAAATCCCAATAATATCACGCTGTCTTCCCCACGCCCGTGGGGGTGTTCCCTGCCCTGTCGTGTGGACGTTGTATTTCTCTTGGTCTTCCCCACGCCCGTGGGGGTGTTCCTACGACCCTGACATTATGGCGCAGTTCCTCGCGGTCTTCCCCACGCCCGTGGGGGTGTTCCCCGCAAGCCGCGTGAGCTGACGGAGGAACAGCGGTCTTCCCCACGCCCGTGGGGGTGTTCCTAGACCGCAATAGCGCGGCGCTCAAGGGGCAAGGTCTTCCCCACGCCCGTGGGGGTGTTCCCAAGAAAGGCCGGGCATCACACCCGGCCTTTTCGTCTTCCCCACGCCCGTGGGGGTGTTCCCAGCTCAAAGAGCTGCAAAACTGGTACCCCGAAGTCTTCCCCACGCCCGTGGGGGTGTTCCTACCCGCCCTCACTCTGAGGGCGTAAGAGAAGCGTCTTCCCCACGCCCGTGGGGGTGTTCCTCTTGTTATATG
>CAJMRA010000047.1 GCA_905215675.1 uncultured bacterium
ACGACAGGCCGTATGGTTTGAAACGCGCAGCGTTTCAAACTGAAATTGCTCCAGGGAGAGGGATGGGGGTCCGGGGGGAAGGGAGAGCCGCTTTTCCCAAAGGGGCTCTCCCTTCCCCCCAGGCTGGAGAACTACGCATCGGCCTCGCCTTGCAGCCACTGCGCCCAGAGGGAGCGCCGACGAGGGCCGTCGGCTTCGCAAAGATAGACGGCCTGCCAGCGACCGAGACACAGGCGGCCGCCGCTCACGGGGAGCAGCAGCTGCGGTCCGAAAAGGGATGTCCTGATATGGGCGTCGCTGTTTTCCTCCGCATGGGCAAAGGCGGGCGCGCCGAATTTTTCGGGGAACCGGGGCACAAGACGTCCGAAAAAGCCGAGCATGTCGCGCCGGACATCGGGATCGGCCCCTTCATTGATGGTCAGACCGCAGGTCGTATGCGGACTGAACAGCAGCAGGGCCCCGTCGCGGCGCTGTCGTTCCTCCGCCCAGCGCGCGACAAGGGAACGCACTTCCGGCGTGATATCGCGCAATTCGCAGCGTTCCCGCGTGGAAAAAGAAAGCTCAAGCACAGAATCCCCCTTTTGCGTCGGATGACGGGAGAGGCGTGTCCGATCGCCGCCCCGCGGCTTCCGGCATGAGATAGAGCGTTTCACCTTTGAAAAAGGTGAAAACGCGAGGCGGCGGCACGGCGCCGCCCGGCCCGAAGCGAGCGGAAAAACACGCGCGTTTTCCGCGAAACGACAGGCCGTATGGCTTGCAACGCAATGCGTTTCAAACTGAAATTGCTCTAAAAATGACGGGGACGACGGGGCAGGAGAACGCGGCGCGACAACCGCGCGCCCCCTGCCTCATCGTCCCCTTCCTTTCTTCTGCTATTCGCCGCCGAGCACGCGGAAGTAGACGGCGGGCTCCAGCAGCATGCCCGCATCCACCGTATGTTGCAGGGCCGCGCGCATGGCATGTTCGGTCGTTTCATGCGTCATGAAGACGAAGGGCACGCCCTTGCCTTCATCGCTCTTCTGAATGACCTGCGCCAGGCTGACGCCCTCGTCCGCCATGCAGCCCGCCACATCGCGCAGCACGCCGGGCGCATCCCGCACCATCAGACGCACATAATAGCGGGACCGCCAGTCCTCGGGCGGCATGATGGAAGCGCGCGGCAGCTCCGTTGCCGCAAAGCCGGTATTGTTGGGCGCTTCATCCCTGGCCACAGCGACCAGATCGGCCAGCACGGCCCCGGCCGTAGGCAAATCGCCCGCGCCGCGCCCGTGGAAGAAGAGCGAACCGGCCGCGTTGCCGTCCACGCGCACGGCGTTGTAGACGCCGCCGACGCGGGCCAGCAGCAGCGTATGATGCACCAGCGCGGGAAACACGCCCGCCTCGAGACGGGCGACGCCGTTCTCATTGCGTTCGCGCACCTGCGCAATAAGCTTGATGCGGTAGCCGAATTCCCGCGCAAGGCGGATATCCATGGCGGAAAGGCCGCGAATGCCGCGCACGGGCATGGCCGTATACGGATAATGCACGCCGTAGGCCAGACGGATGAGCAGCGTCAGCTTGTGGGCCGCATCATGGCCGTCGATGTCCAGCGTGGGATCGGCTTCGGCATAGCCCAGTTCCTGGGCCTGACGCAGGGCCACGTCGAAATCGAGGCCGTTGGTCGTCATCTCCGACAGGATGTAATTGCTCGTGCCGTTGAGAATGCCCACCAGAGAAGAAATACGGTTGCCCGTAAAACTTTCCTTCAGGCTTTCCACAATGGGGATAGCCCCGGCGACGCTGGCTTCGTAGCGCAGGATGCGGTTTTTCTCCGCGGCCTTGCGGAAGAGCTCGCCCCCTTCCTCGGCCAGCAGCGCCTTGTTGGCGGTCACGATATGCTTGCCTCTGTCCAGCGCCTCATTGATGAGCGCGCGGGGGGCGTCGATGCCGCCCATCAGCTCCACCAGCACGTCGATTTCGGGATCGTTCAGCAGAACTTCGGGTTTGTCCGTCAATTCGGCCGTTTCGGGCAGGGGCACGGCGCGTCCCTTGCTCAGGTTGCGCACCAGCACCTTTTTCACAATGATATCGCGCCCGGCGCGACGGCGGACGAGATCCGCGTTTTCCACGAGCAGGCGGGCAAGACCGCCGCCCACGGTACCGAAACCGGCCAGACCAATATACAGGGGTTTATTCGCTTTCGTCGTCATCATGAGGATCGTTGTTTCCGGTAAACAGGCGGCGCATGTTGCGGATGGCCTGCCGCGTACGATGGTCATTTTCAATGAGGGCAAAACGGACGTGGTCGTCGCCGTACGCGCCGAAGCCGAGACCCGGCGACACGGCCACCTGCGCTTCCTGCAGGAGCCACTTGGAGAACTCCACGGAGCCCATCTTGCGGAATTCCTCGGGAATCTGCGCCCAGACGAACATGGTCGCCTTGGGGCTGGGGACATTCCAGCCGATGCGGCCGAGGCCCTCGATCAGCCAGTCGCGCCGCTGCTTGTAAATGTCGCAGATGCGCTGCACGTCGTCGTCCGGGCCCTTGAGGGCCACCGTCGCCGCAATCTGGATGGGCTGGAAAATGCCGTAGTCCAGATAGCTCTTGATGCGGGCCAGCGCATGCACAAGCTGCTTGTTGCCGAGGCAGAAGCCCACGCGCCAGCCGGGCATGGAGTAGCTTTTGGAAAGCGTATAGAATTCCACGCCCACATCCTTGGCGCCCTTGGCCTGCAGGAAGCTGGGGGCCTTGTAGCCGTCAAAGACCAGATCGGCATACGCCAGATCGTGGATGACCCACAGATTGTTGTCCTTGGCGAAGTCGACCACCTTTTCAAAGAATTCAAGAGTGGTTACTTCGGTCGTGGGGTTGTGGGGATAGCAGAGGAACAGCACTTTCGGACGGGGCCAGGCTTCGCGCGTGGCGGCCGTCAGATCCTCGAAGAAATCCCGTCCGGGGCCGATGGGCACGCTGCGGACGTCCGCGCCCGCGATGATGGGCGCGTACTTGTGAATGGGATAGGTCGGGTCGGGCGCAAGCACCACATCGCCGGGGGAAAGCATGGCCAGGGACAGATGCGCCAGGCCTTCCTTGGAGCCCATGGTCACGATGGCTTCGCTTTCGGGATCCAGCGACACGCCGTAGAGGCGCTCATACCGCCGGCACACGGCTTCCCGCAGATGAGGAATGCCGCGGGACAGGGAATAGCGGTGGTTGACGGGTTTCTGGGCTGCCTCCACAAGCTTGTCCACGATCTGGGGCGGCGTGGGGATATCGGGGTTGCCCATGCTGAAGTCGACCACGTCGATATTCTGGCGACGCAGACGCATTTTCAATTCGCCGACAACGGCAAAGACGTAGGGGGGAAGGCGTTGGATACGGGAAAACTCTTCCATAGCGACATCTCCTGAAGATACAAGGAAGGGAGAATTCCAGAGTGCCAGTCGCGCGCCGCCTTGTAAAGAAAACTTTGCAAATATTCAGCCTTGCCGTAAGCTGTGGCGCACGGATTCTTTTTTTCACAAACAACACGCTTCAAAGCTCTTGCCCAACCATGGAAAATCACATTCATTTCGACATTGCCGAACATGCCCTGATGCTTCTTGATCAACGCCTGCTCCCCGGCCGGGAAACCCACGTCGCCTGCCGCAATGTGGACGATATCATCCATGCCCTGAAAACCATGGTGGTGCGCGGCGCGCCCGCCATCGGCGTCACGGCCGCCTGGGGCTGCGTGCTGGCCCTGCGGGATGTGCTGGAGAGAGGCGGCGACCCGTCCCGCTGGCGCGCGGACTTCAACACGGAACTGGATCGTCTGGCGCAGGCCCGGCCGACAGCCGTAAACCTGCGCTGGGCCGTGGAACGGATGCGCGCCGTGGCCTCGGCTTTTCAGGGATCGGCGGCGGAACTGCTGCCCCGGCTGGAAAAGGAGGCGCGCGCCATCCATCAGGAGGATATTGCCATCTGCAAGGCGCTGGGCCGGGCGGGCGCGGACTGCATTCCCGACAACAGCACGGTTCTGACGCACTGCAATGCGGGCGCGCTGGCCACGGCCGGGTACGGTACGGCGCTGGGCGTCATCCGCGCCGCACGGGAACAGGGGAAACATATTCGCGTCATTGCCGATGAAACGCGGCCCTTCCTGCAGGGCGCGCGTCTGACGGCATGGGAGTTGAAAGAGGACGGCATTGACGTGACCGTCGCCTGCGACAACGCCTGCGCGCTGCTCATGCAGAAAGGCATGGTGGACTGTGTGGTCGTGGGCGCGGATCGCATTGCGGCCAACGGCGACAGTGCCAACAAGATCGGTACGTTCGGCGTTGCGATTCTGGCGCAGCATTTCGGCATTCCCTTTTACATTGCCGCGCCGCTTTCCACCATTGACACGGCCACGCCCACGGGAGCGGAAATTCCCATTGAGGAACGCCCCTATGAGGAAGTCGCCTTACTGAATGATCGCCGGATTTGTCCCGAGGATGTTCCCGTATACAATTTTGCATTCGATGTGACTCCCGCACACCTGATTACCGGCATCATCACGGAAAAGGGAGTGCTGCGGCAGCCGTACACGGACAGCATTGCCGCAGCCAAGGCATCTGCCTCCCGATAACCGCAACGCATGCCGGTGTTTCATATGAAACACCGGCGCCTCACTATATATGGAAAAGATTTATATCTACACAACACCGGCGCAACACTACCCTGCCGACGGAATCATACTCCACTGGGAATCGTGGGATACTCCGGCGGGGCATGTTTCCATTCCCGCCATCCTGCAAGAGCATCTTCTCCGTATTCGCACAGAACATGCCGCCTGGGCCTGTGAGCTGGCCTCAGAACAGGTCGGCGGGCAAAGTGTCGAGAGCTGGCTCCAGTGCGGCGAAGCCCTGTCGCAATGGTGGTGTTCCCTGCTGTATGAACGGCATCCCAAGATGACGCCCCACCTCTATCCCGTCTATAAATTGCGGGCGCTGGAACTCTGGCTGCAACATCAGGATAAGAATATCCGGGAACTGCATCTCGTCGGCGGCGACGCGCTGCTGCGCGGCACGCTGGAACAGTTCTGCCGCCTTTCCGGGCGGACATTTTCCTGTGAAGGTCCCTGCGCCCGGGAATCCGTCTCCCTGCTCCGGCGGCTGTATGACGCCTGCCCGCCGCTTCTGCGCAGCCTGCTGCGTTTCGGGCACTGGTGGTGGACGGTACGCCGCCGCCTCCCCTATGTCGGCGACGCGCCGCTGGCGGACATCAGCGGCGTGCCCTACGGCAAGGGAACCACCGGCGTCATTGCCACCTATTTCCCCAATATTGATACCAAATACGCAGAACAAGGGCGCTTCCACTCCCGCTACTGGGAAAATCTGCACGACGCCCTGAGCGAGGACGGCGCGCCCGGCGTCCGCTGGCTCTTTATCCGCTTTCCTTCGCCCCAGGGCGATCTGGATCAATGCCTGCGCTGGCGGGATGCCTTCCGCGCGTCGGGCAAGGACGGTCTTTCCTTTGATTATGTGGAGGAATTTCTCGCAGGCCACGACCTGCTTGCGGCCTGGAAACGCCACCGCCGCATTGCGCGCCGCGCGCGCCGACTGGAAGAAGCCCTGCGCGGCTCCTTCCGCTTCCCCGATTCCGACATCATCTTCTGGGATTACATGGCCGCGGACTGGCAGGAAAGTTTCGCGGGCTGGCGCGGCCTCGAACGCTGCCTTCAGCAACGGGGCATTGCCAATTATGTCCGGCGTATCGGCCCCCAGCGCTGGTATACCTTTCCCCTGGAAAACTGCCCCTGGGAACGCATGCTGACGCATGCCGCGCATACGCTGCGCGACAAAAACGGGCCCGTGCTCGGCGCGCAGCACTCCACCATCCGTCCCACGGATTTCCGCTATTTCGACGATCCCCGGACCTTCCGCAAAGAGACGACGCGCGCCTTCCAGCCGGATCGCATCCTCGCCAACGGCCGCAGCGCCCTTTCCCAGTGGCAGGCGGCGGGCGTTCCCGGCGAACGTCTGGGCGAGATAGAAGCCCTCCGCTATCTCTATCTGCGCCGGACGCCGCCCGCCGGACAGACCGGCCCTCGTCCCCGGCTGCTGGCCGTGACGAGCTTTTTTGCCGACGAAACCCACGCCCATGCCGATCTGCTGGCCCGCAGCCTGCGCGAGGGGCTGCTGGATCGCTTTGATATCGTCGTCAAGCCCCATCCCTACCTGCCCGTGGAGGACTATCTCCGCAAGCTGCTCGGCGACGCCGCGCAACGCATCGCCTTTGTCGACGGTCCCATTGCGGATCAGCTTGTGCCCGGCGCCGTCGTCTGGGCTTCCAATTCCACAACCGTGGCGCTGGAGGCGGCCTTGCGCGGTCTGCCGCTCATGGTCATGCAGCCCTGCGGCGACTTCGATCTCTGTCCGCTGCAAGATATACCGGGCCTTGCGCGTACCGGTTCGCTTGAGGATGTGCGCCGCGCCCTTGCCGACGGCGTCCCCGCGCCCCTGGAGCTTGACCCCGACTTTCTGCGTCTCGATCCGGGCCTGCCCCGCTGGCGCGCCCTGCTGGGCCTGCCGCAGGTGGACGGGCGGCAATCTTGAGTTTGCGGGGAATCCCGCATATGATGCGAACTCTTGCGGACGCTTCCGCAAGCAAAATCCGTTTTCTCCGGAGAAGGCATGCTTGATTATTTTCGCTCCAACGCCCAATCTTTCGGCGTCAAATGTATTTTCGGCCTGATCATTCTGGTCTTCATCGGCTGGGGCGTGGGCAGTTTTACGGATCGCAGCGCCGGTAATGTCGTCGCTACGGTCAACGGCGAGCCCATTACCATCAACGACTTTGAACGCGCCTATCAGATGGCGGAATCCGAAGCGCTGACCCGCAATCCCTCCATGACGCGCGAACAGCTTGTGGCCTCGGGCCTCGGCGAAAACGTTCTCAGGGACATGATTCAGCAGATTCTTCTGCAACAGGCGGCCGTGCGCATGGGACTGGACGCCACGCCGCTGGAAATGCGCCGGGAAGTGGAAGGCATTCCCGCCTTTCAGGACAAGCAGGGCCGCTTTGATCCCGCCCGCTATGAAGAAGTGCTGAACAACCGGCGCATGGGCATTGCCGCCTTCGAGCAGAGCCTTGCGAACCAGATTCGGCGGGACAAGATTCTGACCATTCTTCAGGACGCCGCCTGGACCGACCCCGCCGCCGCAAAGCGGCATTACGATTACCTGCGCCAGAAGCGTCAGGTAAGCTGCCTGTTCCTGCCCGCCTCCGACGCCGTGGTCGAGGCCCCGTCGGACAAGGAAATTCAGGAAGCCTACGAAGCCCGCAAGCAGAGCCTTGCCATTCCGCGCAAGGTGGCCGTCGAATTTGTACGGGTATCCCCGGAAAAGCTGGTATCCGCCGCGAGCATCAGCGACGACGAAGTGCGCCGCTGGTATGACGAGCATCCCCGCAGCTTCACCACGCCGGAACAGGTCAAGGCCGCGCATATTCTTGTGCCGCTGGCCCCCGACGCCGACGAGGCCGCCGTCAAAAAGGCGGAAGAAACCATGGCCGCCATCCGCAAGGAACTGGACGGCGGCAAGAGCTTTGCGGCCGTCGCCGACGCCCACAACGGCCCGCAGGCCGCGGGACCCGGCGGCGAACTGGGCTGGGTGGAACGCGACAAGCTCGTCAAGCCCTTTGCCGACGCCGCCTTTGCCCTGGAGCCCGGCAAGATTTCCGACGTGGTGCGCAGCCAGTTCGGCCTGCATCTCATCAAGGTGGAAGACCGCAAGGCCGCAAGCCGCGAGCCTCTGGATGCCGTCAAGGACAAAATCCGCGCCGACATCGCCCGCGAACGCGGCGGCACGCGTCTGAACGAAGCGCTGGACGGCCTGCTGGAAGCCGCCATTCTCGGTACGCCGCTGGACAAGGCGGCCGTCAACTTCAACCTTGCGGCGGAAAAGACCGAGCCGCTGACGCAGGCCGCCCTGGCTCAGGCCCTGGGCATGGACGTTGCCGCTGTTGCGCCGCTGATGAGCCTTGCCGCCGGCATGCCGCTGGATACGCCGCTCGCCGCCGGCGACGGCTATCTTGTGTGCCGCGTCGCCGCCGTGGAAGAAGCCCGCACGCCCGAACTGGCCGCGGTACGCGACACGCTGGAAAAGACGCTCCGCAATGAAGCCGCGTTGCAGGCCGTGATGAAAAAGGCCGCCGAACAACGCGCGACTCTGGAAAAGAATGCCCAGGGCGTCAAGCTGACCGGCGCGACCATGGATCGCGGCGGCGCGCTCCCCGGCTATGCGCCCTCCGCCGCCGTGAGCGACGCCGTGTTCGCCGCCGAAGCCGGACAGTGGATTCCCCCCGTCGCCGCCGACAGCGAAACCCGGGGACAGGGCGCGCTGCTCTGCCGCGTGGACAAGACGCTGGAACCCGACGCCGCCGAATGGAACAGCATGCAGAACATCATGCAGCAAATCGCCACCGGACAACGCGCGCAGGCTGTTTTCTCCATCTTCATGCGCGATCTTTTCAAGACCGCCGACATTGAAGTGCTGAATCCCGCCGTCGTCACGCGCAAGGCCGGCTAACGGCGCCGACTTCCCGGGGAGGCCCCCTTGCGACGCCGCCTGCGGCGCTGGGAGCCTCCCCTTCCCCCTCCCGGCAGCCCTCTCCCCCCGTCCCGCTGCCTGCCGCCTTTTTTACCGTCCTCCCCCCATGAAACGCTTCAGGGTTCCGCCGAACGTCGGCCCGTTCCGCAAGATTCATACAACACGAAGCGCGGAAACCGGTTCGCAGGGCTGAACCCGCCCGAAACAGAACAACGCACAAGCAACATGGGGAAAAAGGACCTGACGCCCCTTTTCCCCTTTCTTCGCCGGACCCCTCCGGCACATACATATGCCAAGGAGACAATCCCATGTGCGGCATTATCGGTTATACCGGACATCGTCCTGCAGTTCCCGTCGTGGTCGAAGGCCTGCGCCGTCTGGAATACCGCGGCTATGATTCCGCGGGCGTGGCCTATGTCCAGCGCGGCGAACTGCATATCACCCGCGCCCTGGGCAAGCTGTCCGCCCTGGAGGACAAGCTGGCTCAAAGCCCCGTCACCATGGCGACCACAGCCATGGGACATACCCGCTGGGCAACGCACGGCGTCCCCGCCGAACGCAACTCCCATCCGCATGCATCCAACAGCGGCAACATCGCCATAGTTCATAACGGCATCATCGAAAACTATCAGCAAATCAAGGATGATCTGCTGTCCAAGGGCTATGTCTTCCACTCCGAAACCGATACCGAGGTACTCGTCAACCTGATTGAGGAATGCCAGAAGACGGAGCCGGATCTCCTGCAAGCCTTTGCCGCCGCCCTGCGGCAGGCGCACGGCGCTTACGCCGTCTGCCTCATGAGCAAGGACGAGCCCAACACGCTTTATGCCGCCCGCATGTCCGCCCCGCTCATCTTCGGCATCGGCACCGGCGAAAACTTCATCGCCTCCGACATTCCCGCCTTTCTGCCCTACACGCGCAAGGTCCTTTTTCTTGAAGACGGCGAAATCGTCCGCGCGACGGCCACAAGCTACGCCATCATGCGCCTTGAGGACCTATCGCCCGTTTCCCGCACGGTGCAAACCATTCAGTGGGACATGCAGGCGGCGCAAAAGGGCGGCTACCGGCATTTCATGCTCAAGGAAATCTTCGAGCAGCCCCGCGTGCTGCGCGACGGCCTGACCGGCCGCATCAACGGAGAAAACAACAGCATTGCCCTTGCGGAACTGGACGGCCAGCCCGTGCCCGAACGGCTGCACATCGTCGCCTGCGGCACGTCCTATCATTCGGGACTCTGGGCGCGGCATCTTCTGGAATCCTGGGCGGGCGTGCCCACGCAGGTGGAAATAGCCTCGGAATTCCGCTACCGCGATCACCTGCTGCTGGGCAAAAACGACATGGTGCTGGTCATCAGCCAGAGCGGCGAAACCGCGGATACGCTCGCCGCCCTGCGCATCGCCCGCGAACAGGGCGTCCCCGTGCTGGGACTCTGCAACGTCGTCGGCTCGAGCATCGCCCGCGAGGCTTCGGCGGTCTTCTATACGCAGGCGGGGCCGGAAATCAGCGTCGCGTCCACCAAGGCCATGTGCAGCCAGATGCTTGCGCTGGCGCTCATCGCCCTTTACTGGGGACGGCGGCAGCAGCGCCTTTCCCCCGACGAAGTGTCCGCTCATATCCGGCAGCTCGACGCCCTGCCCGCCGCGCTGGAAGCCGCGCTTCCCGCCATGCACGAGCGGGCGCGCGAACTTTCCCGCCGGTATGCGCAGGCCCGCAACTTCTTCTATCTCGGTCGCGGCCTGTGCTACGCGCTGGCGCTGGAAGGAGCCCTCAAGCTCAAGGAACTCTCCTACATTCACGCCGAAGGGTACGCTTCCGGGGAAATGAAGCACGGCCCCATAGCCCTGATTGATCCGAGCTTCCCCACCTTTGCGCTGGCGCTCGACGACAATCTCTTCCCCAAAGTGCGCTCCAACATCGTCGAGGTGCAGGCCAGACAAGGGAAAGTCATTGCGCTGACCAACCCCGGCGCGGCGCTGGACGTGGACGATATCTGGGAAATCCCCGCCCTGCCCGCGCCCTTCTCCTCCTTCATGGCCCTGCCCGCTCTCCAGCTCTTCAGCTACGAAACCGCCGACTACCTCGGCAAGGACGTGGATCAACCCCGCAATCTGGCCAAAAGCGTCACCGTGGAATAAAGCGTCGCGCCTTTGAAAAAGGCACAACGCGAGGCGGCGCATTGCGCCCTGTTTCCAAAGGGGGAAGCACTCCGTGCAAGGGAGCGCTTCCCCCTCGACGTTTTCATGTCCCCCGTCCCTGAAAAACACGTCTCCCCCGGCGAGGGGGAAACCTCGGCCGGGGGAGCGGGCGTGTTAACACTAGAGCAATTTCAGTTTGAAACGCTGCGCGTTTCAAACCAT
>CAJMRA010000048.1 GCA_905215675.1 uncultured bacterium
CAATCTCCCTGAACGGGACATGCCCAACGCTGTCAACCCCTCTCCTGCCCCCCTGCTGCCCCTCCCCTGCCCCTCTCCTGCCTGACCGCAGCTTCTCCCCGTGCTACGCTCTCCGAAACTTCGGAGGCGCACGTCATGCCCATTCACAGCGACTATATTTCCGACATCCTCGCCCGGTTCGAGGGCGTCATGCGCAACGGCTATGTGCCCTGCCGGAAAAAGAACTTCTTCGGTCACGGCAACGCCGCGGACTTCGGCGACCCCCTCGGCGCATCCGGCGTCACCATCGGCGCGGGACTCGACCTCGGCCAGCAGGACGCCGCCGCCCTTGAGCGCATGGGCCTGCCCGCCGACCTGCGTCGCCTCTTTGCTCCCTATCTCGGCAAGAAGCGCGTGGCCGCCATGCAGGCCCTTGCCGCCGCGCCGCTCGCCGTCAGCGAGGAACAGTGCGAGGCCGTCAACAGGGCCGTGCATGCCGATTACATCCGGCGGGCCGCCGCCCTCCATGACCGCCACGCGGAACGGCCCTTTGCCGATATTCCGGCACAGGCGCAGGCTGTGCTGGTTTCCCTGTTCTACCAGCTCGGTTCTCCCTTCCCCGCCGACGGGCATCCCGGCTATCCGACCGTCTTCGGTTTCCTTTGCCGCGCAGACTGGCAGGCCGCCGTCCATGAACTTCGTACCGGCTTCCGGCGCTATGCCTCCCGCAGAAGGCAGGAAGCCGACATTCTTGCGGAGGTTCTGTAATGGCCCTGCCCCTTGTTCCCGCGCTGGTGGCCGCCGTTTCCGGCCTGTTCTTCCGCCGGGTGACCACCACCGACGCCGACGGCAACGAAAGCGAACGCCGCAAGGCGCGTCCCGTGCCCGCGGCCCTGTTTGCCCTGCTGGCCTTTCTGGCCCTGTATCATTTCCTCATCTGGCCTGTCCTCAACTTCCACTTTCCCGAATACGGCTTTCCGCCCATTGACCTGAATGCCATCGGCGCGGCGCTCGCCGCCGTGGGGAGCATGTAGTCATGTCCCCGGATCGCCGCAGGCTTTTTTCCTGGGAGAAGCAAGCCCAGCAGCATCCGCCGCAGGAAGCCAGACAGCAGGAGGGAAGACCCATCGAACAGCATCTGTATACCCTCGGTATGCAGATCGGGCAGGTGCTGACGAAAGTCGAAGGGCTGACGGACGACGGAGAGAATATCAAGCGTGCGCTGCACGACGAGGCCGCCGCCATCCGGCGCGCCATTGATGGCCTTGCAAGCGAGCTGCGCGACCAGCTGGAGGAACAGGAAGGAGTTATTGCCGCACAGTCCGACCGTATTGCCGTCATTGAACGGCTTCTTGCCGCGCAGGAAGCCGAAGCGCGCGGCATACGGCGGGCGCTGGGCTGGGGCGCGACCATCCTCTCCGGCGCGGGCGTGATCCTCGGCTGGTTCCTTTCCAAGTTCGGGACGGTGATTCTGTACTCGCTCGGTCTGGGCGGCAGCGGGGGCGGGAAATGATGCCGCACGACAACAGCACTCTGCCCGCGCCCGAACAGCGCTCCACCCCTGTTCCCGAAGTGCTGGGCGTTACGCTGGGGCAGGAGCTGGGAGACGCCCAGAAGGCCCGCGTCCTCTATGAACTGCGCTGGCTGGAAGACCTGCGCCAGTACAAGGGCGTCTATGCGCCGGAAATCACGGCGGCCCTGAAGGAAAGCAGGCGTTCCCGCGTCTTCTACCGTCTGACCACGTCCAAGGTAAACACCATGACGGCCCGCCTCATGGACCTTCTCTTTCCGCAGCGCACCAAGAACTGGAGCATCTCGGCCACGCCCGATCCCATGCTGCCGGACGACATCCTTGCCGCCGACATGGCCGGGGAAGTCAACGCGGGTATGGAGGCCCTGCTCGCGCCCGAACTGGAGCAGCTGCGCGCACAGCGCATCATCCCGGATGCGTCGGCCATGCAGCAGATGCGGAAAGGAGCCTACGAGCAGGTACTCCGACAGCTTGCCACGCCGGAAAACGTCCTGCGGGTGGCCGGAGAACGCGCCAGGCGCATGGAAACCCTCATCGACGACATGCTGAAGGAATGCAATGCCAACGGCCAGCGCCGCCCCTCATGGGCGCAGAACTGCCGCAGCGTGGTGCATGACGCCTGTCTGTACGGAATGGGCATCCTCAAGGGGCCGCTGGTCGAGAAGGTGCAGACCCGGCGTTATATCTGCCGGAGGAATCAGGCGGGACATCTGACGTGGAGCGAGGAAGTCCACGCCGAGGAGCTGCGTCCCTATCATGAAGCCGTGCCCATCTGGGACATCTTTCCCGATCCCGACGCCCGGACGCCGTCGGAACTGCGCTACGTCTGGCAATCCCATCTCATGACGGACAAGGACGTCCTCGCGCTCAAGACCTTTCCCGGCTTCGACAGCGCCGCCATCGAGCGCTATCTGCGCGATCATGAGGACGGCGACGCCACGCTGGAAACATGGGAAGCCCATCTGCGCAATCTGGACAGCGACAGCAGCGGCACGGCCGTTCTCAAGAAGCGGTTTCGCATCTGGGAGCGCTGGGGCTTTCTCAGCGGCAGGGAACTGCGGACCGCCGGGGCCGACGTGCCGCCCGACAACGACGCCCGGATCTATAGCTCCAACGTCTGGATGACGGGAGACAATACCGTCATCAAGGCCATGATCAACCCGCTGGAAGGGGTGGACATCCCCTACTACTGGTATCCGTATTCCCGGGACGACAGCACCTTCTGGCCGGAGGGCATCGCCTCCCTGCTGCGTTCGCCGCAGGCGGGCATCAATGCCGCCGTACGCGCCATGCAGGACAATGCCGGAATGGCCTCCAGCCCCTTTCTTGCCTTCAACATGCAGGAACTATGCGCGGAAGACGCGGCAGACCTGCAGGGCGCCCTTGCCCGCAGGATGCTGCGCTTCGATCGTTCGGGCGTGACCCTGCCCCATGCCTTTCAGGCGGTGACCGTGCCGTCCTGCATTTCCGAAAATCTCACACAGCAGCAGTTCTGGGCCAACTGCGCCGACGAAATCAGCACGCCGCGCTTCAATGCCGGGGACGGCAACGTGAGCGGCGCGGGCAAGACCGCCAGCGGGCTTTCCATGCTCATGGGCGCGTCCAACATCCTGCTCAAGGATCACGTCAAGCTGTTTGACGACCACGTGATCGCGCCCTTCATCCGCGCCATGTACCGCTGGCTCATGCAGTGGTCGCCGCGCGAGGACTGCAAGGGAGACTTCGAGATCGTGGCCAGCGGAAGCCAGTCCCTGATCGCCAAGGAAGTACGCGCACAGCAGATCCCCGGCATCATGCAATGGCTGGGCATTCCCGCCTTCTCCCCCCACATCAACGAACGCGGTCTGCTTGAAGTGGCCTTCGAGCAGACGGATCTGCCCGTGGAGCGCATCCTCTACAGCAAGGAAGAGTCGCAGCGCCGCCGGCAGGAAATGCAGCAGGCCGGAGCGCAGGCCAATACCAGGGCCCTTGTGCAGGAATTGCAGCAGCAGGGACTGCCGCCCGAGGAAATACAGCGTCAGCTGCTCATGCTGCTGGCGCAGCTCGGCCCGCAGGCCAGCGGACTGCCGTCCGCCGCGGGGAGGGGCCCGCAATGACGACGCACGAAAACCCGCGCGAACAGGTTCGCAGGAGCATGGCGGCCCTGCGGCAGTTCGGGACAGGCTGCGAACAGGCCCTGACAAGCCTCATGCAGTCCGTGCTGCAGGAAGCCCGGGAAGAACTGGAGAAAGCCACGGACAGCATCGCCATCTACCGGGCGCAGGGACGCGCGCAACTGGCGCGGGACATTCTCTATGACCTCAAACACACAGCGCAATAGAGCTTTTTGCCAAGGAGTTGCCGCATGAGCCAGCAGGTGGAACAGCCCGCGGAACAGCAGGATATGCAGACCATCCCGGACGAGGAACGCCATTTTGCCGAAGGTCTTGCCGCCGCCCTCGATGACGGCGACGCCCGGACGGATCAGAACGCTTCCGGGCAGGAACAGGCGGAACCCGCGGAGCAGGAGGCGTCCCCGCAGGAAGAAGACGCCCGCACGACCGCCGCGCCCCTCGATCAGGAGGACAGTACCGGGCAGCCGGAGCCTTCTGCCGTTCCGCAGCAGCCGCCCGTTGTGCCCGCTGTCCCGACGGCTCCGGCTCCGGTTTCGGAGATGCCGCCGGACAGCAGTCCCGCCGAACCGCAGCCGTCGCAGGCCGTAACGCTGCCCGAAGAATTGCGGCAGGAATACGCGCGACTGGAGAAGCTTGACCCGGAAGCGGCCCGCATGGCCCTGGAGGATTCCCCCACCGGCGAGGCCATGCGCTACCGGCTGGAGCAGTACGGCGCGGAACAGGCCCTTGACCACGCCAGCCTTGTACGGCTGCAGCGACTGATGCAGCGCTGGCAGGTGCAGGAACGCGATGCCCGGAGGCAGGAGCAGACCCGACAGGAGGCCCTTGCCCGGCATATGCACTTCATGAACGTCATGCAGCATGACCACCCGGAATTTCACAGTCTGCTGACAGGCGGGGATATGGCGGCACAGGTGCGCTTCCGCAATGACGTGCTGCACTGGATTGAATCCAAGCCCTATGCGGAGGCCGCGCCTCTCATGGAGACGTTCAACAGGAGCCGTGACCCGCAGGAAGTCAGCCGCCTGCTGACGCAGTTCAGGCAGGAGCGTGACGCATGCAGACCCGATCCCACGGGGGCGCTTGCCGTTCCGGGACGCGGCGGCACCGTTGCCCCTGCCGGCATAGGAAGCAAGGACGACTTCGGCGCCGGACTGTCCCTTTCCCTTTCGTCCAAAGAGTAAGGTGTGACCCATGCCCCCCACGACCGCTACCGGAGATATTTCCTACCGGACCGCAGGCTATGTCAGCGGCGAACTGCTCAAACGCGCGCAGCCGCTTATTGTCCTGTCCCGTTTCGGCCAGCAGAAACCCATTCCCAGGAATCACGGCACGGAAATCAAGTTCCGGGGCTATCTGCCTCTGGACAACGACCCCAAGCCCCTGCTGGAAGGCGTGACGCCTGCGGCCTCCACGCCCACATTCCGCGACGTGGTATCCCGCCTGCAACAATACGGCGATTACATCGAAATCACCGACGTGCTGAGCGATACCCACGAAGACCCCCTCTGGGCCGAATTTTCCGACATTCTGGGGGAACAGGCCGCCATCATGCTGGAACGGGTCATCATCAACAAGCTGCTGGCCGGGACCAATGTGTTCTTTGCCGGACAGACGGGCGGCATTCAGGCCACCACGCGCGGCGGCGTCAACGAACCCCTGACCCTGACCATGCAGCGGCGCGTCACCCGCGCCCTCAAGCGGCAGGAAGCCCGCCCCATCACGTCCGTTGTCTCGGCCAGCGCCAATTACTCCACCTTTCCCATTGCGCCTTCCTACATCGCCGTCTGCCATACGGACGTGGAAGCCGACATTCGCAATATGCCGGGCTTTGTGCCCGTGGAGAAATACGGCTCCTATCGGCCCGTGTCGGAAGGCGAAATCGGCTCCGTGGAAAACGTCCGCTATGTGACCACCAACCTTATGGAGCCGTGGCTGTCGGAAGGGGCCGCTCCGCAGGCGGGTCTGCCCGTGGAAAGCTCCGACGGGGCCTGCGCGGACGTGTATCCCATTCTCTTTCTGGGCAAGAACGCCTTCGGCGTGACGCCCTTTGCCGCTGACAAGAAAACCGGCGCATCGCCGGTCAACATCATGGCCCTGAATCCCAACACGCCGCGCGGCGGCGACCCGCTGGGACAGCGCGGCAGTCTGGGCTGGAAGGCCTACCGCACGGCAGAAATCCTTTACGACATGTGGATGGCCCGCGTGGAAGTGGCCGTTACCCGCCTGTAGAGCATTTCAAACCATACGGCCTGTTGTTTCGCGGAAAAAGCGCTGTTTTTCCGCTCACTTTTGGCCGGGCGGCGCTGCGCCGCCGCCTCGCGCCTCACCTTTTTCAAAGGTGAAATGCTCTAGCGCGCTTTGCCCTTGAACCGGAAAAGCTCCAGGAGATGCACATGGCAGACACCAAGACAGCCGCGGAAGGCAAAACCGTCGGCGAAACGAAAACAGCCGACAACAGCGAACTGGAAAAGCTGCGAACCGAACTGGCGGCCGCCAGGGCCGAAGCCGAACAGGCGCAGGAGGCCCGCAGCAGGGCCGAGGCGGAGCGGGATGCCGCCGCCCGCGAAGTGCGGATCATGCAGGAAAAGGCCGAACAGCAGGCCGCCAAAGAGGAGGAACAGGCCCGGCAGCAGCTCCGGCAGCAGGAAAAAGTCCTGCTGACCATCAACAGCGAAGCCGGAGACTCCACGCCCGTGATGGTTTCCGTGAACGGCTATGCCTCCCGCATCGCCCGGGATGAACCGGTGCTTGTGCCCAGCGCCGTGGCCGAAGCCCTCAAGCTGGCCGTCATGGACGTGCCGCAGGTAAAGCGCGAACCCAACGGGCAGGAAACGACCGTGTTCCGTCATGTCAACCGCTTTTCCTTCACTGTCGGCCCCGCGCCGGTTCAGGCACGGACAACGGAGGCGGTCTGACCATGCTGGCGGCTGATGTTCTCCGCCTTGTGTCGGGCGCGTTGCAGGACCTTGAGCCGGGGCTGGAAAGCCGCTGGCCGTGGGAGGCCGACGAGGATCGCGTGGGACTGCTGGACTTTCTCAATGCAGCCCTGCGGGCCGTGGCCCTGCAACGTCCCGACTGCTGCGCCGTGACCGAGGTCATTCGCCTTGAACCCGGCATGCTGCAGCACATTCCCTCGCGTCTGCGGCACGGGGCCAGCAGGGACGCCACGGGCTTCTGCGGACTTGTCCGCAATATGGGAGCGGACGGGGAGCATCCCGGCGCGTCCATCATGTCCGTGCAGCCCGATGTCCTCATGGCCTGGGCCGACAGCGTGCCGCCGGGCTGCCGGGTGGAAAACTTTGCCTACGACAGAATCCGCAACAGCCAGGTGTATTACGTCTGCCCGCCCGTGCCGGACAATGCCGACGTGCATGTGGAGGCAACCTACTACACGGCTCCGGATGCCGTTCTGACGCCGGATCAGCCGCTTGGCGTGGCCGACGACTACGCGCAGGCCCTTGTCCATCACATGCTGGCATCCGTGCTTTCCGGGGACAACGAAAGCAGCAATGCCGCAAAGGCCAGCTATCACATGCAGCTTTTCAACAGTCTGCTGGGCGTCAAGACGCAGGTGGACGGCGCATGGCCCAGAGCCGTCAGCGCGGGAGGCGCGTAATGGAACGTATGGAATCGCTGGATGTTCTCGTACGGCAGGTCTTGCCGCTTGTCCTTCCCTGCCCGCGGGGCATGGTGCTGGATGCCCTGCAAGCCGTGGCCGCGCACTTCTGCGAACAGGCCGCCGTCTGGCGGGAACGTCTGGAGGAAGCGGGCGCGCAGGGAGAAGGCAGCATCCTTCTTTCCCTGCCGCGCGGAAGCCGTCTGGTACGGGTTCAGGCCGTCTGGCTGGATGACAACAGGCTTTCCCCGCAGGATTTCCGCACCGCAGGCAGCGACGTCTGCCTGCGGACAGCCCTGCCCCGGGATTGCCGCGTCACGGTGGAAGCCGTGCTGCGCCCATCCCGACTGGCAGACACGCTGCCGGAACGGCTTGTCGAGGCCTGGGGAGATGTTCTTGCCTATGGCGCACAGGCCCGGCTCAAGGCCATGTCCGGCCAGAACGTGGCATGGACGGATGCCGCCGGGGCGCAGATTGCGCTGCAACAATACAACGAAGGTGTGGCACGGGCGCGTATCCGGGCCATGTCCCGGTAGGAGATCGCCATGAGCAACCTGCCTCTCGTCAACGTCACCGCCAGAGTCAACGACCAGCAGGGCCGCCCCGTGGCCGGGGCCGTGGTCAGAATGCGGCTGTGCGCGCCGGAAAAATATCAGGGCCTTGTCGTCCCCCGCGAAGCATCGCAGGTCACGGACGCCGCCGGTCTGGCCGTGCTGCGCGTCTTTCCCAATGCGCTGGGCTACGAGGGCAGCGAGTATGACGTCCACATATCCTTTCCCGGTTCCGGGACGGGCGTCTGCGGCAGCGGTACCGACAGGCTGCCCGTACTGCGCCCCATCCGCGCCCATGCGGTCGTGCCGAACAGCGACTGCAATCTGTTCGATATCCTCAACCTGCCGCCCTATGAACAGCGGGGAGCCGGCTCCGTTCTTGCCGAGGAAGTGGCGGGCTATGCGGCGGCGGCCGCCGGAAGCGCCGATGCCGCCCGGAGCAGCGCCGCGGCGGCGGCCGGTTCCACCGCCGCCGTGCAGGCTGCCGCCGAAGCCGCCGGGGCCGCGCAGACCGCCGCGAAAGGCTTTGCCGAAGAAAGCGAACTGAACGTCCATCGCGTGCGCGAACTTGTTTCGGAAGTGGACGACCGCATCTGCGAATGGACGGAAAACGGCACGACGCAGGTGGAAACAGTCGCGCAGCGTCTGCTGACCGACGCCCGCCAGTGCATTGCGCAGGACAAGGCCGACGCCCTCAACGCCATTGAACAGCGTTCAGGAGAGGCCCTTGCCGAAGCGACGGAACGTCTTTCGGCCGCCCGCACGGAAGCCGTGCTTGCCGTCAATGAGGCAATGGCGACGGCCGTGCATGCCGTGGGAGATGCCCGCGATACGGCCCGAGATGATCTGACCGAAATGGCCGGGCAGTTTGAAGAAGATTTCCTGATGCTGGCCGAACGGGCCGAGTCCGCCGCCAGGCGTGCCGGATGCGCCTCGGCATCGGCCGCCAACAGCGCCACACGGGCCTGCGAATGCGCCACCCGTGCCGAAACGGCCGCAAAGGATGCCCTTCAGGCAAGGGAAGAAGCGACAGATGCCGCACGCCGTGCCGAGACCGCCGCCCAGTGCGTGAAAGCCGATGCCCAGCGCGCCGAGGCTGCGGCGGATTCCGCCCGGAAGAGCGCCGATCATGCCGAAGGCTCAGCCCTTGCCGCCGGGAAGGCCGCGGAGGCCGCCGACGCCAGTGCCGATGATGCCAATCTGGCGGCGAAACAGGCGCTTGAGGCCCAGCAGGCCGCCGCCGCGGATCGGGACTATGTGGCGGGCGTGGCCGCCGATGTGGAACAGGCCGTCAGGGATGTGGCCGTGGACATGCTCACGCCGCAGGTGGTGAGCGAGGCCATCGACAAGGCCACGGCGGAAGCACAGACCCACGCGCAGGCGGCCGCCGACAGCGCCGCCGCCGCGGATGCCACACTGGAGGAAACGCGCCTCAGCGCCACGGAAGCGGCCCGTCAGGCCAATCTGGCAAAGCAACGGGCGGATCGTGCGGACAGCGCCGCACAGGCCGCCGAGGAATCTGCCAGGGCTGCGGATTGTGCGGCCACGCGGGCAAGCCAGAAGGCCGAGGACATCATGGCCCGCATGGCCGACGGCGTTACCGCCTCGTGGACAAGCGACACGGCGCTTGCCGCGGGGGAACTGCTGACCCTGCCGCCGAACTGCGGCTATTACCCCGGGCATCATGCCGTCAGCCTGTCCTGGGACGGGCTTGTGTGCCATATCGGTCGGCAATTCGATGAGGTCGGGGACATCGGGATGCTTTCTCATGCGGTACGGCTGCATTTTGCCGCCCCGGCCCTGTCCGACTGGCAGGTACGCATCTGCGCGCATGTCGACATATCCGGCGACGACGGTTCGTCCTCCCTGCTGGAGGAACGCCTTGCCGCTGTCGAACGCACTCTTTCCCGGCTGGATCAGGATGCCGTGCGCTTCACGGCAGAGGAACCGGCCTCTCCGTAGTTTTTTGTTACGGGGGGGAAGGCCCCCCATCCTTCCCCCAACGCGCTTCATACTGGAGGATGCGACGTTGCGGGAATGCCGACGCTTTTCATCAGGTAACCGTCCCCCGGCAGCGCAGAACGCGAACCGGAAACACGGCCTGATTAACCTCAACACAGGGAGACTCTCTCATGGCTGAAATCTTCAACGTGACCATGAAGAACAAGAACGGCGATACCCTCAATCCTTCCAGCATCGGCGAGCAGATTGCCCTCACCGCCCGGAACGGCGTGACGCAGGAGGATGTGCAGAAGGAACTGGAAGCCATTCACGGCAAGATGGACGGCCTGCTGAGCGAAGCCGACGCCATGCAGTACAAGGGCGTCGTCAATGCAGACGGGGATATTCCCGCGACCTATGAACCGGGCTGGATGTGGAAGGTCGGCACGGCGGGCACGTACAAGGGCCAGACCTGCGAGGCGGGCGATCTGATCATCGCCAACGTGAGCCGTGCGGGTACGGACAATGCGGATACGGACTTCGACATTGTGCAGGGCAATGTGCCGCGCCCGGTTTCCGGCCCGGAAAGTTCCACGGCGGACACGCTTCCCGCCTTCGACAGCGAGGACGGCATGAAGCTCAAGAGCAGCGATCTCACCGTTACGGCCATGAAGGAGGCCGCCAAAAAGACCTCCGTCGTCATCGAGCACGGCGCGCCCATTCCCACGGACGAACTGCGGGCCGACGCCATCGTCTTTGAAAAGACCGCCTAACCACAGCATACGGGAGGGAAGCCGACATGCCGTTTACCATACGCAACGCACAGGGCGAAAGGCTGGGAGTGCTGCCGGACTCCCTCCCGGTGTCGCGGGAGATTGTTTCTCCCGCAGGATCGCGCGAGACCGTTGTTCCCGCCGGGGACCCGTGGACAACGCCGCCCTATACCGTGGGAGCGCATACCCTTGAAGTATTCCTTGATGGTTTGATCTGCGTCGCCGGGGATGCCGCAACCGCCCAGTACAGCGAGACGGGCACGCCCGGAGAACAGTCCGCCGCCATTATTTTTCACTTTGCCGTTGCGCCGGCCAGCGACGTGCTTTTCCGCGTACGCTAGAGCGTTTCACCTTTGAAAAAGGTGAAAACGCGAGGCGGCGGCACAGCGCCG
>CAJMRA010000049.1 GCA_905215675.1 uncultured bacterium
GTTTGAGGGGGAAGGAACCCCTTTTTGCCGCGAGCAGCGACCCGACGGGCGGCCGAAGGCCGTGCCCGTTAGGCGACAAAGGAGCCTTACGGGCATCGACAGCAGAGCAAAGGGGTTCCTTCCCCCTCAAGACAAGTAATGAGCCCTGAGCCTCGTGTGAACGCGCCTTAATAGTCTTCGTCCCGGGGTTCGGGCAGAACGGCGATGGCGTTGGTGATGACGCGGCGGCGTTTGGGCGCGGCGGGCGCGGTCTTTTCCGCCGGGCGCTGCATGCGCGGTTCGGGCAGACCGTTGTAGAGTGCCCAGAAGGCGGGATACAGGCCGGTGATGATGCCGGGGTTGCCGAGCTTGAAGCCCGTACGCGCGCCGTGGGCGCAGGCGGCCACGGCCAGCGCCATGGCCCAGACGGGGGTCGGGGCGTTCCAGGGATGCCGATCGACGCGGCGTTCCTCGCCTTCTTCGCCGTTGCCGCCGTTGTCGGCGGGGAGCGTGCGGGTGCGCGCCTTGCCGTCCAGGGCGTCAAGGCCGAGATCCATCAGGAATCCCTGAGCGTCGGCGCGCAGCTGGGAATCCCGGATGACGGGCAGGGCGGCGTCGCCGTCGCGCAGGGCGGCTGCGGCGGCCAGCGCAATGGGCAGGGGCAGCCAGTCGGCGGGGAAGTCGTCGCCGAGGGCCGACAGGGCCTGCGCGGGCAGGGTCTTCAGGGGCGCGGCCGCGGAACAGACCACGGCGTCGTCGCGGCAATCGACCGTCGCGCCGCAGGCCCCGAGCAGGGCAAGCCCGGCCTGCGCGCCGGGATAGTCGGGCCAGCGGCCCCGGAGCCGCACCTCGCCGCCGAGCGCCGGAGCAAGGGCCAGCAGGAAAAGGGCCAGCTCGGGTTCCATGGGCGGCAGGGGATGCTGCGGCAGGCTGATGTCGGAAGGCGAGATGCGGAAGGCGTCGCCGTCCTCTTCCAGTTTGGCGTTGACGGCGCGCAGAATGGGGAGCGTGCGCCGCCGGAGGATATCCTTGTGCGGATGATCGGCAAGGTCGATGCGCAGCGGACGTTCATAAAAGGAGCCGGCCAGAAGCAGCGCCTCGGCCAGTTCGATGGGCGCTTCGGCGGGGAAGCGCAGGCTGTCGGGCAGCGCGCCGGAACATTCGATACGGATGGGGAAGCCGTCGCTCTTGGGCACGACGTGCACGAGTCGCGCCCCGAGGGAGGGCATGAGACGCCGCACGGGCGAGAAGTCTCCCAGCTTGAGGCTTGTGTCGCCGGTGAATTTCGTCCGGGAGGGACGACCGAGATAGAAGGCCAGCGCGAGATAGAAGTTCCAGGCGCTGTCGCCCGCGTGCAGGACCTTGTCGGGGGCCGTCATGGGCGTCGCGGCCGCGGCGACGACGGAGGCGTCCTCGCGGTTGAGGGCCGCTCCCATCTGATTGAAAAGTTTGACGCAGTCCACAATCGGATCGTTCATCAGACAGGGACCCAGGGTCAGGGGATGACCGGAAGCCGCGGCAAGGAACAGCCAGGCGCGGGAGGCGCGGCAGGCCAGCGGCGCTTCCATGTCGAGCCTGACGGGAAGGGCGGGCGGCGCAAGATTGAAGGCGGCGCGGCGCTCCTCGCCGTCTTCGGGGCGGGGCAGGAAGTCCACTTCCTGCATGAGCGAGAAAAAGCGGCTGGAAAGGCGGGCGTCGCGGCTGACGCGCGAGACGGCGGCTTCCCAGGCTTCGCGCAGCCCCTTTTCTTCGGAGGGGTCGAGAAATCCCTTGGCGTTGTGCATCTTGCGCAGCAGATTATGGCGGCGCATCAGCAAGCGCAGAATGTCACGGTCGATATCGCTCACGACCTCGCGCAGAGGACGTCGGGCTTTGGGCTCGTGGAATTGGTCACTCATAAATTGTCAATCCTGCATAGTGGTATGGGCGCACTGCGCCGTGCATGGCTGTTAGCCCGAAAACGGCGCGCTGGCAAGCCTTGGGCCGGGCTTTTCGGGCCCGGCGCGGAACCGGGACGCCCGTTCGGAAACGCAATGCGGAAAAAACTTTTTTTCAGCATATCAAAAATATTGTTTTTCCGAGTTGTTATGAAAAACTTCCGCGAGAGTTTCCAAGATTTTTGTGGGGAGGGGGTTGACGCAAACACCTTGCGCTTGTTAATTAATACACAAGCCAAGCGCCGAATGGTTTGACACCGCTTGGCGCATCAACTACGCTATGACGGCACTCGGGTGGCCGAGGGCTGCCCGCGAGAAGGGTCATGTGACCCGCAAACACTTTAAGAGTCGGAGGATACGTTATGCCTACGTTTGTGGATCCGTCCAAATGCGACGGTTGCAAGGGTGGCGAAAAGACGGCCTGCATGTACATCTGCCCCAATGACCTCATGATTCTCGATCCTGAGGAAATGAAGGCGTACAACCAGGAACCGGATGCCTGCTGGGAATGCTATTCCTGCGTGAAAATCTGCCCGCAGGGCGCCATCACTGCCCGTCCCTATGCCGACTTCGCGCCCATGGGTGGTACGTGTATCCCCATGCGCTCCGCCGACTCCATCATGTGGACCGTCAAGTTCCGCAATGGCAGCGTGAAGCGCTTCAAATTCCCCATTCGCACCACGCCTGAAGGCTCCATCAAGCCTTTCGACGGCAAGCCCGAAGGTGCCAACCTGGACGACGAACTGCTGTTCACCGAAGCTTCTCTGGCCGAACCCAAGGAAGTGCTGGGCAAGAAGTTCGAAGTTGCCGAAGCCGACAAGGTTTTCTGCTCCAAGTAGGTCCCTTTCCACAGTGCGAATGTAAGGAGAACTCATCATGCCTATGATTCCCGTTAAGGAAACGATGAAAGGCGTTGCCATTGCCGAACCCGAAGTGAAAGAACATGACGTCGACCTGCTGATCGTGGGCGGCGGCATGGGCGCTTGCGGTGCGGCTTTTGAAGCCGTCCGCTGGGGCGACAAGCACGGCCTGAAGATCATGCTCTGCGACAAGGCTGCCCTCGAACGTTCCGGCGCCGTCGCCCAGGGCCTTTCCGCCATCAATACCTATCTCGGCAAGAACACCGCCGACGACTACGTCCGCATGGTCCGTACGGACCTGATGGGCCTCGTGCGCGAAGACCTGATCTTCGACGTGGGCCGTCACGTGGACGACTCCGTGCATCTGTTTGAAGAGTGGGGCCTGCCCTGCTGGATCAAGGATGAAAACGGCCACAACATGAACGGCGCCGCCGCCAAGGCCGCCGGCAAATCCCTGCGCAACGGCGACGAACCCGTGCGTTCCGGCCGCTGGCAGATCATGATCAACGGCGAATCCTACAAGTGCATCGTGGCCGAAGCCGCCAAGAATGCCCTGGGTGAAGACCGCATCATGGAACGCATCTTCATCGTGAAGCTGCTGCTCGACAAGAACACCCCCAACCGCATCGCCGGCGCCGTGGGCTTCAACCTGCGCGCCAACGAAGTGCACATCTTCAAGGCCAACGCCATCATGGTGGCCGCGGGCGGCGCCGTGAACGTGTACCGTCCCCGTTCCACCGGCGAAGGTATGGGCCGCGCCTGGTACCCCGTGTGGAACGCCGGCTCCACCTACACGATGTGCGCTCAGGTGGGCGCCGAAATGACCATGATGGAAAACCGCTTCGTGCCCGCCCGCTTCAAGGACGGTTACGGCCCCGTGGGCGCGTGGTTCCTGCTCTTCAAGGCCAAAGCCACCAACTCCAAGGGCGAAGACTACTGCGTGACCAACAAGGCCATGCTGAAGCCTTACGAAGATCGCGGTTATGCCAAGGGCCATGTCATCCCGACCTGCCTGCGTAACCACATGATGCTGCGTGAAATGCGCGAAGGCCGCGGCCCCATCTACATGGACACCAAGACCGCCCTGAACAACACCTTCGCCACCCTGAACGAAGAACAGCAGAAGGACCTCGAATCCGAAGCCTGGGAAGACTTCCTCGACATGTGCGTTGGTCAGGCCAACCTGTGGGCCGCCACCAACACCGCGCCTGAAGAACGCGGCTCCGAAATCATGCCCACCGAACCTTACCTGCTCGGTTCCCACTCCGGCTGCTGCGGCATCTGGGTGTCCGGTCCCGACGAAAAGTGGGTGCCCGACGACTACAAGGTGAAAGCCGCCAACGGTAAGGTCTACAACCGCATGACCACCGTCGAAGGCCTGTTCACCTGCGCCGACGGCGTGGGCGCTTCCGGCCACAAGTTCTCCTCCGGCTCGCACGCCGAAGGTCGTATCGCCGGCAAGCAGATGGTGCGCTGGTGCATCGATCACAAGGACTTCAAGCCCGAATTCAAGGAAACGGCCGACGACCTGAAGAAGGAAATCTACCGTCCTTACTACAACTACCTGGCCGGCAAGGACGCTTCCACCGACCCCGTGGTGAACCCCAACTACATCACGCCGAAGAACTTCATGATGCGTCTCGTGAAGTGCACCGACGAATACGGCGGCGGCGTGGGCACCTACTACACCACCTCCCAGAAGCTGCTTGACACCGGCTTCGATCTTCTGACCATGATGGAAGAAGACTCCGAAAAGCTGGCTGCCCGCGACCTGCACGAACTGCTCCGCTGCTGGGAAAACTACCATCGTCTGTGGACCGTGCGCCTGCACATGCAGCACATCGCCTTCCGCGAAGAATCCCGTTACCCCGGCTTCTACTACCGCGCCGACTTCATGGGTATCGACGACAGCAAGTGGAAGTGCTTCGTGAACTCCAAGTACGATCCCGCCACTGGCGAAACCAAGATCTTCAAGAAGCCCTACTACCAGATCATTCCTGACTAGTCGGCCTTAGAAGCTCTATGGGGTGGCCGCAAGGCCACCCCTTTTTTTCCCCTGCGGCGGTCGGGACTCTCCCGCCGCCGCGTATACGCTTAACGCCGCGCGGCAGGCTACGGCCTGCATTGTTGCGCCTGCCTGCGGGCTTTTTGGACACACGCCGCCGGCCTGGCGCGCGCGCCGTCCCTTGCGGGGGGCCGGGCGCGGCAACGCAGGAGGATCCGGGATGTCCAACTCCATTCTCGTCGTGGGCGGCGGCTTTGCAGGCCTTACTGCCGCCATTGAAGCGGCGGAACTGGGCCACGATGTCTACATCGTGGAGAAAACGCCCTATCTGGGCGGCCGCGTGGCCCAGCTCAACAAGTATTTCCCCAAACTTTGTCCGCCTTCCTGTGGTCTGGAAATCCAGTTCCAGCGCATCAGGAAGAATCCGCGCATCAAATTTTTCACCATGGCCGAAGTTACCGGCCTTTCGGGCACGAAGGGCGACTATACGGTAACGGTCAAGGTCAAGCCGCGTCGCGTGGTGGCCCACAATGTGGACCTGACCCTGCTGGCGTCCGGCCTTGAAGGCACCGTGGACAATGAATTCGATTTCGGTTTGTCCAGACGCAAGGCCGTGTACAAATCCATGCCCTTCGCCTACCCCAACCGTTTCGTCTTCGATCCCGCCGCGCTTTCGCTGGCCGATACGGCCCGCGTGGCCGCCAACAAGTACCTGCTTCCCGAGGAACCCGAAAAGGAAATCAGCCTCAGCGTGGGCGCCATCGTGGTGGCCACCGGCTGGAAGCCCTACGACGTGACGCGCCTGACCAACCTCGGCGCGGGCTCGGTGAAGAACTGCATTTCCAACATGCAGATGGAACGTCTCGCCGCGGCGTCCGGCCCCACCGGCGGCCGCATCGTGCGGCCCAGCGACGGCTGCCGTCCCAAGAGCATTGCCTTCGTGCAGTGCGCCGGTTCGCGCGATCAGAACCATCTCAACTACTGCTCCTATATCTGCTGCATGGCCAGCCTGAAGCAGACCCAGTATGTGGTCGAGCAGTGTCCCGATGCGCGCGTGAGCATCTTCTACATCGATCTGCGCACGCCCGGCCGCTACGTCAACGTGCTCGACAAGGTCAAGGCCTGCCCCAACGTCCAGATGGTCAAGGGCAAGGTCGCCGACGTGCGTCAGGGCGAGAACAACACGGTCGTGCTGACGGTCGAAGACGCCGTGCGCGGCGAAAAGATGACGCTGACCTACGACATGGTGGTTCTTGCCACCGGTATGCAGCCCTCGCTGGCCGACGACAAGCTGCCCTTGCCGTTGCCGCTGGATGAGGAAGGTTTCGTCATGGGCGGCGAGGAAGCCGGCATCTTTGCCGCCGGCTGCGCGCGCATGCCGCTCGACGTGATGCGTACGGCCCAGTCCGGTACGGCCGCCGCCCTCAAGGCGGTGCAAACGGTGAAAGGGAGGTAAGGCGGCATGGCCAGCAAGATAGGCGTCTATTTTGACCTGCAAAACATCGGCGGCGGCCTTGACGTGGAGGCCCTTGCCGAGCAGGCAAAGGCAAAATGGGGCGATTTGACCCCCGTGGTCAAATGCGTGCCCGCGCTTTGCGATGCGGAAAAGGAAATTCTGGCCGACATCGAGTCCGCCGGTCTCGACGGCGTGCTGCTCTGCGGCGCGAGCCCGCGCGATATGGCGGACGTGCTGCGTCTGCCGGTTCTGACCGAACACGTCAACCTGCGCGAACAGTGCGTGCTTGCCTACAAGAACCCCGACGGTTCCCCGCTGGGCAACGGCGACGCGCCCGAACTGCTCAAGATCATGGCCCGCGACTATGTCAACATGGGCGTGGTCAAGCTGCAGAAGAGCGAAATGCCCGACTCCGCGGCCATCGAGGGCGTGAAGCGCATTCTCGTCATCGGCGGCGGCTGGACGGGGCTGACCGCGGCCATGGAAGCCTCCGCCACCGGCTATGAAGTCGTGCTGGTGGAAAAGGCCGACGTGCTGGGCGGGGCCGCCAACAACATTCCCACCGGTTCGCCCCTCAAGGCTCCCTGGGAAGACAAGGAACCCACCAACGTCAAGGCCAAGATCGAGGCCGTGACCGCTGATCCGCAGATCACCGTGCACATGTCCTCGCATATGGCGAAACTGGAAGGACAGCCCGGCGAATTCACCGCCACCATCGCGACCCCCTCGGGCGAGGTGTCCGTGCCCGTCGGCGCCGTGGTTCTGGCCGCGGGCTGGGCTCCGCTGGATGCCCGCTATCTTGAAAGCATGGGTCTCGGCAAGAGCCCCAAGATCGTGCACGCCGCCGAATTCGGCAAGATGCTGGTGGCGGGTCAGGTGGACGCGCGCCGTATCGCCTTTGTGCTCGATACCACCATGGCCGAGGAAGCCCTGAAGAACGAAGCCCCGGCCGAGCCCGAAGCGGGCGGCGAAGCCGCCAAGGCGCAGGTGGAGGAAGGCGAGGAAAAGGCCTTCATCAAGGAAAACCTCGAAAGCATCAAGCATCTGCGCTATTCCAACACGGTCAACAGCGTGGGCATGCTGCGCCTTGCCAATACCATCTGTGAAAAGACCAACGACGCCACGCAGGCCTTCGTCCTGTACAAGGACATGATGGTTCCCGGCATCCTCGAACGCTTCTACAAGAAGATGCAGGATCGTCTGGGCGTCATGATGACCAAGGCCGACGTGACCGCCATCGAGGATCGCGGCGATCGCATCGTCGTGTCCTGCGCCAACACCCTGCTGGGCATGGACTTCGATCTGGACGTGGACATGGTCGTTCTGCCCACCGGTCTTGTGCCCGTGACCGCCAAGAACGTGACCGTCGAATTCGCCTACCGTCAGGGCCCGGACTTCCCGGACCTCAACCTGTTCGACGGTTTTGTGGATTCCAACTATATCTGCTTCCCCTACGAAACCCGCCGCACGGGCGTGTATGCCGCCGGTTGCGTGCGTCAGCCCCTGACGCTGGACGCCTGCGAGGAAGACGCCCGCGGGGCCGTGCTCAAGGCCGTGCAGTGCATCGAGGCGGCCGATCACGGCGTGGCCGTGCATCCGCGTTCCGGCGACCGCTCCTATCCTGTCTTCAACTTCGTGCGCTGCACCCAGTGCAAGCGCTGCACGGAAGAATGCCCCTTCGGCGCTCTGGACGACGACGAAAAGGGCACGCCGAAACCCAATCCGGCGCGCTGCCGCCGCTGCGGCACCTGCTTCGGCGCCTGCCCCGAACGCGTCATCAGCTTCGCCAACTACAATATCGACCAGATCGGTTCGATGATCCGCGAAGTGGAAGTGCCCAAGGACTTCAAGAAGGAAGGTCCGCGCATCCTGATTCTGGCCTGCGAAAACGATGCCTACCCCGCCCTCGACATGGCGGGCATGCGCCGCAAGGCCTGGAATCCCTATTGCCGCATCATCCCCGTGCGCTGCCTCGGCTCCGTCAACGCCATCTGGGTGTCCGACGCCATGAGCAAGGGCTTTGACGGCGTGCTGCTGCTGGGCTGCAAATACGGCGACGACTATCAGTGCCACTTCGTAAAGGGTTCGGAAATCTGTAACCGCCGCAAGGAAAACATCGCCGAAACGCTCAATCGTCTCGGCGTGCAGCCCGAACGTGTGGAACAGATGGAAGTGGCCATTGACGAATATGACAAGGTGCCCGACATGATCGACGATTTCGTGGCCCGCATCACGGATATGGGCCCCAACCCGTTCAAGGGCATGTAGGAGGAAGGCTGTAATGGCACAATATAACCTCGAGCCGGATTCCGGCTTTACCAAAGAGCTGATGGAAGCCGGGGGCGAGTCTCTCAAAAAGTGCTTCCAGTGCGCCACCTGCTCCGTGGCCTGCCCGCTTGCTCCGGAAAACAATCCCTATCCGCGCAAGGAAATGGTCTGGGCCTCGTGGGGCGTGAAAGACAAGCTGATGACCGACGTGGACATCTGGCTTTGCCACAACTGCGGCAACTGCGCGGATCTCTGCCCGCGCGGCGCGCGGCCGGCCGACGTCATGGGCGCGGCCCGCAACATGGTCTACAAGAATCTGACCAGCCCCGGCATTGTGGGGCAGTGGATGAGCAAGGCCTCCGGCCTGCCCATTCTCTTCCTGATTCCCGCCGTGCTCTGGCTGGTGGTGTGGTGGATTCGCGCCGGTTTCAACGGCGGCGAATGGTTCCCCCGCGCCGCCGACGGCCGCATCGTCTTCGGGCAGATCTTCTACGGCGACTATACCATCGACCCCATTTTCATGCTGACCTTCTTCGGGGCGGTGGCCGTTCTTGCCGTGGGTGTGCGTCGCCTGTGGAAGAGCTTTGAACCGGGCAAGGTGCTCATCGTGGGCAAGACCAAGTCCTGGTTCTGGCACCTGTTCGACGTCCTCATGGAAGAAATCGTCACCCATAACAAGTTCGACGAATGCTATGGCGGCCCCAAGACGCCGGTGGAAACCCCCGGCCGTCGCGCCGGTCACATGGTGCTGGTCTACGCCTTCGTCATTCTGGCCTTTGTGACGGCCGTGGTGGCCCTCGGCCACTGGGGCGGCAAGGTCATTCCCGTGATCAAGATTGAAACGCCCATGGCGCTGACCTTCCCGATCAAGATCCTGGCCAACATCGGCGCGCTGATGCTGGTGGTCGGCCTGGGTCTGCTGACCTGGCGTCGCATGCGTCTCAATCCCAAGTATCAGGCCAGCAGCTTCCAGGACTGGTACCTGCTCGGCGTCATCTGGGTTGTGGCGATCACGGGCATTCTGGCCCAGTGCTTCCGCCTTGCGGACGCCATTGTGCCTGCCTTCGTGATTTACTACCTCCACCTTGTGTTTGTGTGGATGCTGTTCGCATACCTGCCGTGGTCGAAGCTCGGCCATCTGGTATACCGCACGGCCGCCCTGCTGTACGTCCGCATGTACGGTCGTCCGTAGGAACGAGTGACGGCCCGCCGCCACGGCTGCGGGCCGCGACTGGATAACGTCAAAAAAGAACTACGCACTCCCAAGGAGGAGGCCGCAATGTCTGATACCGCTCGTAAAATGTTTCCTGTGGCTACGGTGCTCGCTCTGGTGACGGGCAAGCAAGGCGTGGACGTGAAGGATATCGCCGGTTATATCGCGGGTCGCAGCCTTGCCTGCGATACGTGCGCCGCCGCCGTCGCGCCCTTCGCGGCCGCATGGCTCGCCAAACTGTGCCCCAAATTCGCTGAATTCGATCTGAAGGATACCGACGACTGGTCCGACTTCGTCAAGCGCGCCGCCGGCGTGCTGGGCGACAAGGTGTCCCTGCCTCCCATGGACGGCGCGCTCAAGGCCGCGACCGACAAGGCCCTGGACGCCCTGATTGAAATGCACGACAGCGTGGTGGCCCTCAAGGCCGACAACGCCGCCCTCAAGGCCGAAGTGGAAAAGCTGACGCCCGCGCAGGCCAAGGCCGCCGAACTGCAGAAAAAGTGCGACCAGCTGGAAGAAAAGATCAAGGGCATGAACGCCGATATGGGCGGCCTGCGCCGTCAGGTTGCCGAATTCAACGGCAAGGTGGCCATCAGCCATGACGAACTGATGGAAACCATCAAGGACGCCATCAAGAGCAATCTCAAGAACATCACCGTGGCGGCCGGCGCCGGCGCCGCCGCCGGGGATGCCGCGGAAGAAGCCGCTCCCGTCGAGGAAAACAGCGTTCCCGACGATTTCGGCTTCGGCTCCAGCGGCGCCAACTCCGACGGTTTCGGTTTCTAGCATCATCGACATGGAAAGACGGATTGCGGAAGGCATTCCGTCTTTCCATGCCCCATGTGGCAAAGCGGCCGGAAGGCGGGGAGAATTTTCTCCCCCCTTTCGGCCTTTTTCGTGCGGCGCGGAAAGGCCCCCGGCGCGACATGAGCATTGTCGGTTTGCAAGGTATCGCGTATCAGGCCGGGCAGCGTCGCGCCGCCCCCTTGCGTGTGTCCTTTTTCAAAGGCAAAACGCCCATGCCCGCGATGCCCGCCGTCCTGCTGCCTGCGCGCAGTTTTCGGCTCCCTGCTTGCATGGAGTGCCGTCTGGATGTATCGTCCGCAACATACTTAGAACAATTTCAGTTTGAAACGCTGCGCGTTTCAAACCATACGGCCTGTCGT
>CAJMRA010000050.1 GCA_905215675.1 uncultured bacterium
TTCAGTTTGAAACGCTGCGCGTTTCAAACCATACGGCCTGTCGTTTCGCGGAAAGAACGCGGTTTTTCCGCTCACTTTTGGCCGGGCGGCGCTGTGCCGCCCGGAACGCCCGTCAATGACGCGGAGCACAAAACCGCAATACGAGATCAAAAATCAGGAATTATTCCTACTTGATTGCAGCCCCCCGCCTGTGCTAGATCTGCCGGGGATATCCGCGCGAAACAACGCGGTCCATGACGTCGGCAAACCGGCGTCTTCCGGCGAACGCAATGCGTTCGTCCGCAACCACAACGAGGAACGGCCATGGCTCGCAAGAATACCTGTACCTATCTCATCGCAGGGCTGCTTTTTCTGGGCGGCGTCGGCTATCTTGCCTATTCCGGTCTGTCGGAAGGCAGCGTCTACTTTCTCAATGTTTCCGAAGCGCACGCGGCCACGCCGGACAAGCTGCGCGCCGCGCGTCTCTTCGGCACCGTCGCCGCCGAGGGCATCAGCAGGCCCGCCGACGGGCCCGGCGTGGATTTTCTGCTCGAAGACAAGGATAATCCCGCGCTGACCATGAACGTCAGCTATCGCGGGGCCGTGCCCGATACCTTCAAACCGGGAGCCGAAGTCATTGTCGAGGGCGGCATGGCCGGACCGCAGTTCGCGGCCAAGACGCTCATGACCAAGTGCCCCTCCAAGTACCAGAAGGAAAACCGCAAGGAAGACTGAATTTCCTTCTCCGCATGACGGGGGCCCGCATGCGGCCTCCCTGCCGTTCCTTTCGGGCGGCGCTTCCGGGCGTCGCCCCGTCCGTCCCTTCCGTTCCCCGGGGAACACAAGACGCGCGCTCCCTTGCCGAGCGCCTACGCCGGAGCCTTTGCTTTCATGTATTTTTTCGCCTATGCCCTGCAATTAGTGCTGCTGCTCTGCGCCCTCGCGGGCGGCGGTCTGGCCATTTTCCAATTGTATGAAGGTCGCAGCCATGCGCTGAAACTTGTAGAGCGCCTGCACTGGCTGACAAGCGGCGCGCTGCTGCTGGCTTCGGCCCTGCTGCTTCATGCCCTGTTCTGGAAGGATTTCAGCCTGCAATACGTGGCGAGCTATACGGATCTCCTCCTGCCCGCCTTCTACCGTCTGACGGCCTTCTGGGCCGGACAGCCCGGCTCCATGCTGTTCTGGGCGCTTTCCGTGGGCATCATGGGCAGCCTGTTCGCCCTCACCCGCGCCTATACCCGCCTGACGCCCGCAACGCGCCTCTGGTTCTGGGTGTTCTTTTATGGTATCATGGCCTTTTTCGGTCTGATCCTGACCACCTGGAGCAATCCCTTCGTCATGCAGACGCCCGTGCCCGCCGACGGCAGCGGCCTGAATCCGCTGCTCCAGAATCCGGGCATGATCTTCCATCCGCCGCTGCTCTTCCTGGGCTACGGCGGCTTTGCCGTGCCGTCCTGTCTGGCGCTGGCACAGGCCCTGTCCGGCGCGCGCGATCGGGAGGATGCCTGGTTCCGCGTTTCCCGTCCCTTTGTCATGCTTGCGTGGCTGTTCCTGACCGCGGGCATCGTCCTCGGCATGTGGTGGGCCTACATGGAACTCGGCTGGGGCGGCTACTGGGCCTGGGACCCCGTGGAAAACGCCTCCCTCCTGCCCTGGCTCATCGGCAGCGCGGCCCTTCATACCCTTGTCATCGAGGATCGCCGCGGCAAGCTGGCCCGCGTCAATGTGGCGCTCATGGGCCTGTGCACCGTTTCCGCCTTTTTCGCCACCTATCTTGTCCGCAGCGGCGTCATCCAGTCCGTGCACGCCTTCGGCGACGGCGGCGTGGGAACGCCCCTGCTGCTCTTCGTTCTGGCAGGCGGCGTCGTCAGCCTCTGGGCAGCCTTCAGCGAAAAAACGCGCGGCGAAACGCTGGAAAATTTCTTTTCCAGCCGCGAAGGTCTTCTTGTGCTGGTGGCCTGGATCCTGATCGCCCTTTCCTTCATCATTCTCACGGCCACCATGTGGCCCGTCCTGAGCCGCCTCTGGGCGGAAAGCCCCAACGGCCTTGACGCCAATTTCTACAACCGGGTCTGCCTGCCGCTGGGAAGCCTGCTGATGCTGGTCATGGCCGTGTGCCCGTGGATCGGCTGGAAAGGCGGCCTCAGCGGCCGCAAAACCGGCCCCGTCCTGACGGCGTGCGCCGCGATCGCAAGCGTCGCCTGCATCCTGTGGTGGCTGTCCGGTCAGGTCAATCCCCTGCCTCTTGCGGCGCACCTGAAGCAGCCCATGCCGCTTGTGGCCGCCGCGGCGGCCGGAGGCGTGGCGCTGGCCTGCCTGTACCTGCTGCTTTCCGCCGTGCGCAACCGGGCATGGCGCAGGGCCGGCGCGCTGGGAACCCATCTCGGCATGGCTCTCATGGCGCTGGGCATCGCCGTCTCCGGACCCTACAAAATCGAAAAGGACGTCTACTTCAACGAAGGCGGCAGCGATACCGTGGGCAACTACACCGTGACCCTGCTTTCGCTGGAAAGCGGCAGAAACCCCGTCGGCTTCGACTACATCGAGGCCCGCGTCCGCGTGGAAAAGGACGGCAGGGAACTGGGCGTCCTCGGTCCCCAGCGCCGCCTGTACGACAAATTCGGACAGATGAACCAGTTCTCGGAAGTGGACGTCATTCCCGGTCTGGGCGAGGAGGTCTATGCCTCCCTGCTGGCTCTTGACGAATCTTCCCGGGTACTTGTACGCATCAGCGTAGAGCCGCTCATCAACTGGCTGTGGATCGGCGGCGCGCTCATGAGCCTTGCGCCGCTCCTGTGCCTGTGCCGCTCCTCCCGCCGCAAATCCGAAAACGTCCCGTCGTAAAAACAGAAATACGGGGAAAAGGACCGCTCCGTCCCGCGGCAACGTCCTTTTCCCCGTCCCTGTTCCCCTGCCCGCCGGAAAGTCCGCCCCGCAACCAAAGGAAATTTCATGCTGCACCTGCACCGCGTCGCCAAGCTCTTCGGCCTCAAGGCCGTGCTGCGCAATGTTTCCTGCGCCTTTGCGCCGGGCAGCGTCACCCTGCTGGTAGGCGACAACGGCGCCGGCAAAAGCACGCTCCTGCGCATGGCGGCGGGGCTGTCCCGTCCCAGCGCCGGAGAAATCATACGCGCCGAACATGCCGTCGTCGGCTATGTGGGGCACGCCACCTTTCTTTATCCCGGCCTGACGGCCCTGGAAAATCTCGCCTTCTGGGCGCGCCTGTACGGCGTATCCGCGGAACGGCAGCGCCTGCACGATCTGCTGGAGCTGGTGGGCCTGGCCGCTCACGCCCACGAACGGGCCGGCGTCTTTTCGCGCGGCATGGCCCAGCGCCTCAATCTGGCCCGCGTGCTGATGCGTCCCGCCGATCTGCTCCTGCTGGACGAGCCCGGCACGGGGCTGGACGCGGCGTCCCGCGCCCTGCTGCGCGAACAGATGATCGCCGCCCGCAATCGCGGCGCCTGCGTCATTGTCGTCAGCCATGATTATGCCGACGACAGCCCCGCGGCCGATCGCGTGGTCGCCCTGCGCGACGGCGTCGTGGCTTATGACGGTCCCCCCTCCGGCTACGTTCCCGGCATGCCGCCGGAGGAAGCGGCGGCCCCCGCAGCCCCCGCCCCCCCGGAAAGGCCGGAACCGGAAATCGCCGTCCCCGCCGCTTCCGGGGAGGAACCTCCCGCGCCGGGTCTTGCGACCATGGCCCTGAGCGTGGCGCGCAAGGACCTTCTGCTGACGCTTGCGCGCGGCAGCGGACTGGTACAGGCCCTGCTGCTGGGGCTGCTGCTGCTCTTTGTCTTCAGTCTGGCGCAGGGCGTCGGCGAACGTCTCTCTCCGCAGAATGCCGCCGCCGTCTTCTGGCTCAGTTCGGCCTTCTGTCAGGTCCTTGTCTTCAACAGCCTCTATGCGCTGGAAGAACGCTGCGCCTCCCGCGTGGGGCTGGTGCTGGCCCCCGCGCCCGTACAGGGCGTCTGGCTGGGCAAGGCGCTGGCGGGCATGCTGCTGCTTCTGCTTGCCCAGCTGCTCTTTCTGCCTGCCGCCGTGGTCTTTCTCGGCCAGGAGCTGCGGGGCGACCTGCCCGCCGCGCTGGGTATCCTGCTGCTGGTCGATATGGGCATGTGCGCCCTCGGCTCGCTGCTGGGCGCGCTGGCGCAGGGAGAAGCCGCGCGGGAATCCCTGCTCAGCATCCTGCTTTTCCCGCTGCTGATCCCCCTGCTGCTGGCCGGTATCGGCGTGGGCGCGCAGGCCCTGGGCGCTCCTTCGCCGGACGGCCCGGATGCCTGGCTGGGACTTGCTGCCGCCTTTGACGCGGTCTTTGCCGCGGCCGGGCTGCTGCTTTTCGGATTCATGTATACAGGAGATGACGCATGACGGCGCAACAAACGCGCACAGCCTCCCCCCTGCCTCCCCTGCTGGCCCTGATCGGCGGCGTCGCCTTTGCGGCCTGCCAGTGGCTGGTCTTCTGCTATGCGCCCATAGAGGCGACGCTGGGACTGGCGCAGAAAATCTTCTACATTCACCTGCCCATGTCGTGGTGGGCGCTCATCAGCTTTTTCGTCCTCTTTCTGGGCTCGCTGGCCTGCCTGTTCAAAAATTCCGAAGCGGCCGATCGCCTTTGCGCGGCGGCGGCGGAAATAGGCGTGCTGCTGGGCGGTCTGGCCCTGATTACGGGCATGATCTGGGCGCGCCTCTCGTGGGGCGTCTGGTGGACGTGGGACCCGCGTCTCAGCACCACCCTTGTCATGTGGTTCATCTATGCGGGCTATCTCGTCCTGCGCGGTCTGGACATGCCGCCGCAGCGCAAGCGCCGCGTCTGCGCCGTGGTGGGCGTCGTGGCCTTTCTCGACGTGCCGCTGGTCTTTCTTTCCGCCCGCCTCTGGCGTTCCATTCACCCCGCGGTCTTTGCCGACAAGGGCGGCGGACTGGAACCGGAAATGCGTCTGACCATTCTGGCCTGCGTCCTCTGCTTCGGCCTGCTCTGGGCCGGGCTGCTCTGGATACGCGCCCGCCAGCTTGCCCTGCATGCCCGCATCGACGCCCTTTTCCTCCGCGGCGGCCGACGCTGAACCCGCGCGGAAATGCGGAATGCCGTTACCCCTCAACATACTATAAGGATACGCTATGGATACGCTGACATGGGTCGTCGCGGCCAACGCCGCCGTCTGGCTGGGGCTGGGCGCCTATCTTGCCTTTATCGGCGCGGCGCAACGCCGCCTTGCGGCGCGTCTCGCACAACTGGAGCTGCTGACCAATGACTGACGCCTCCCTCGCCTCTCCGGGCAGACCTTCCCTTTCGTCGCGCCTGCTGCTGATCTTTCTGGGCTGCTGTTTCGCGGCCATGCTGGTTGTTTCCCTGATGCAGCGCTTCCTGCATCCGCAACTGGTCGTTCCCGCACAAACGGCCGGATCGGCGCAGGCGGATTCCTCCATGGACGGCCAGATCGGCGCCCTGATGCAGAAACTCGGCGAAAATCCCAACGACGTCGAAACCATGCTGCATCTCGTCCAGCACCTGATCACCATTGAGAACTGGCAGGCCGCCGAAACCTTCGCCCAGCGGGCCGTCGCCCTGGACGCGCTCAACGACAAGGCGCTCTATCTTCTGGGCTACATCAAGCACAATCAGAACCAGAACCGGGACGCCGCGCTGCTGCTGGAAAAGGCGCTCGCCGTCAAGGACGACGCCCATATCCGCTACAGCCTCGGCATGATCTATATCTATTTTCTCAACGATGCGGAGCGCGGCTACAGTCATCTTGAGGCGGCGCTCAAGGCCCCCGGCGTCGATGACGACGTGCGCGCGCGCATCGAGGAGGAATTGAAAAAGAAGAACGGCCGTTAGAACGTTTCACCTTTGAAAAAGGTGAAACGCGAGGCGGCGGCACAGCGCCGCCCCGCAAGCCGTCAAGCCGGAGCGCGAAGGTTCTGCCTTCGCGCTCTTGCCTTATGGGGATGCTCACTATAAAGTATCGAAAATTTCTAGAGCATTTTTCCTTTGGAAAAGGTGAAACGCTCATGGCCCCGATAAAAAACCAAAGACCCTGAACACACATGGCAAGAAAACACTCCCGCAAGTCCGCATCCACGCCGAAAACGGCGCCGACAACATCGCCTGCGGCGACGACGGCGGCCGCTCCGGGAACCGCGACGACCGCCGCTCCCGGGGCCGAGACGACCGCAAGCTCCGCCGCGACGCCGACGGTGCGCCGTTCCACCTGTTTCTTCGGTATGGCAGTCATGCTGATTCTCGGCATACTGCTGGGCAGCATGACGTCCACCTTCCTGCACGGCACGACGCCCGCTCCCGCGGAGCGGCCGACCGCCGCCGCGCCTTCCCCGTCCCGGCCCGCCGAAGAATCCGTACCGCCGGAACTGGCGCAGCGTATTGCCGAGCTGCAACGACGGCTGGCCGAAAAGCCCGCCGATCCCGAGCTGCTGGCATCTCTCGGCAGCCTGTATTTCGACACCAATCAACCCAGGCTGGCCATCGAGGCCTATGAGGCCTCGCTGCGCTTTGCGCCCGGCAACGTGCATGTCATGACGGACCTCGGTATCATGTACCGCGAAATCGGCGACCCTGAAAAGGCCGTCGAACTCTTCCGCCAAGTCATTGCGCTGAAGCCCAACTTTGAAAATGCCCTTTTCAATCTCGGCGTCGTGCTCAACTTCGATCTGCACCGTCATGATGAGGCGCGCGCGGCATGGCAGCAGCTGCTGAAGGTCAATCCCGCCGCCCGCACGCCCAACGGCGATCCGGTATCCGAGGTCATCAAGACCATTCCGAAGGATCAGAAATAGAGCATTTTCAGTTTGAAACGCGGTGCGTTTCAAACCATGCGGCCTGTCGTTTCGCGGAAAAACGCGTTTTTCCGCTCGCTTCGGGCCGGGCGGCGCTGTGCCGCCGCCCCGCGTTTTCCTTTTGCAAGGGCAAACGCCCCGGCCCCCGGTTCGCCGGTACCGTCCCGGCGAAACAGGACGGCAACGCTGCGCGCAGGCTCACGCAGCCCGGAGCGCCCGCGGCAACGCCTGCCGGACGCGCGCCCGCTCTTCCCGAAAACTACGGATGACATCATGAAACGACGCTTTTTCCCGAAACTTTGCGCGACGCTGCTGGCAATGACACTCTGCCTTGCGGCAAGCCTCCCCGCAGGGGCGCAACAGCCCCTGCCCCCGGTTCTGGGCACATCCAGCCTCGCGCTTCTTCCCTACCTTGACGCCTTTATCGATACCTCCGACAGCATGGACATCGACGAGGTGGCCGCCCCGGAAAACGCTTCTCGTTTCGCGCCGCTCAATCTGCGCGCCCTGCCCCGCGTGAGCGGCGCAACCTGGCTGCGCCTCGTCATCGCCCCCCTGCCCGAGGGCGGCAAGGCCGACAAGATACTGCTCGACATGGGGGACGATATTCCCGGATCGCCGACCTTCTATACCGCGTCCGTCAATCCCCTGAGCAACACGCTCGAATGGCAGGAAGGCGATCGCTCCCGCGTGCAGCTGCTGCCCGAGGCCGGCGTGGAAGCCCAGACCTGCTACATCCGCCTGGACGGTCTGCCGGGCTTCTGGTTCTCGCCCACCCTGCGCACCCCGCAGGACGCCACAACCAACTGGGGCGGACTTGCCCACACCGGCGCCACGCTGGCGCTGGGCGTCGTCATGCTGCTCTGCCTGCTGCGCGGCTTTACCGAAAAGGGACAGTGGCGCATCTGGACCTCCCTCTATGTGGCGGTCGCGCTGGCCCAGTCCATTCTGGGCATGCCGGTGCTTGCCGACGGCCGTATTCCCATGAACGAAGCCGCCGCCGCGCTGGCTCCGGGCGTTGCGCTCATGCTGCTGCCCCATGTGGCGCGGCATTTCATGGATACGCGGCGGGCCTCGCGGGCGCTGGACGCGCAATATCTGCTGCTCAGCCTGCCGGGCGTGGCTCTGGCGCTGATTCCCCTGCTGCCGGATTTCGCCTGGCTGACGCGCTTCCTCCCCTTGTGGCCCGCGGCAAGCATTCTCCTCGTGCCCACCACGCTGGGGGCCTGCCTCATGGGCCTCGGCGGGGGCGCGCGCTTCCTGCTGGCCTGCCTGTTGCAGACGCTCGCCGTCGGCGCCGCCTTTGCGGGCATGGATTTCGGCTATCCCTCGGCGGTGCTGGCCTCCCTGCCCTACTGGGGAACGGCGCTGGGCGCGCTGCTCATTGCCGGAACGGCCTCCCCGCGCCGCAAGCGCACGCCCGAGGACGACGACGCCTCGGCCATTCCCGTAGCCCCGCCGGACGACGAATTTCTCTCTCTCGACATGCCCGCATCCGGTAAAGCCGCCGCGGGAGAAGACGAAGACCCGGGCCTGATCATCAATATTGCGGACTTTGAAACCCCGGCCGCGCCGGAAATGCCGCCCGCCCCCGTCGCGCCGCCGTCCGCGCCGACGCAGCCCGCTCCCGCGCCCGCCGTTGCCGGCAGCAGGGGCTTCAACCTGCAACAGGTGCTGCGCGAAGCCCATGACGCCGTAGCCGCCGAGGCGGAACGCAAGAATATCGGCTTGTCCTGGTATATGCCGCCCAACCTCGGGCAGCTTTACGAAGGGGAAAGCGGCGGGCTTGCCACAGTGCTGCGCGCCCTGCTCAACAGCTCGATACGCGCCACCAGCCGGGGGGCCGTGCAGTTTTCCGCCAGACGCGTACGGGAAGGCAACGATCCCGGACATCTGCTGTTCAACGTCAACGATACCGGCTCCGGTATGCCGCCCAACGGACGCTCAAGCACGGCGCTGGCGCGGGCCGCCGATCTGGCGGGCATGAACGGCGGCTTTTTCGAGGCGGAATGCGGTCCGCAGGGCGCCTCCGTGTCCTTCTCCCTGCACTTCCGGCCCGTGGAAGAGGAAAATGACGCCCCCGCCGCCGCGGGCCCGCGTCCCGCCGTCATGATCGTGGCTCCCAACGTGGCCGCAAGAAGCGGCGTCGCCGAAGCCCTGGCCGACATGAACTGCACCCTGCGGCAGGCCAATTCCCTGGGCGGGGCCATTTCGCTCAATATCCAGCGCCCGGCCTCGGTACTGATCGTCTGCGGGCAGGAAGCCGCGCCTTCCTCGCGCGGCCTTGTGGAACGCTTCCGGGAAGCGGCCGCGTCCCTGCCCCATTTTGGCGCGATTGCCGTAACCGACGACGACAGGCTGTGGGACATGCTGGCCGACGCGGGCTTTACGCACGCCCTGCTTGCGCCCGCCAATCCGGCGGCGCTGCGCGCCACCGTGGAAGAAATTCTTTCCGGCAAGCTGGATGAAGATATTACGGAACTTCCCGCGTCCGGCCCGGCTTCGGGACGGACGCCGTCGCCCGCTCCCCGCCCGAACGGCAAGGAGCTCCCGGATCTTTTCGGCGCTCCCGCGTCGTCGCGCCCCCTGCCTCCGCCGCCCGGCCCGGGAAAAACCGTGCCGCCCGCGCCGAAAACGGCGCCGAAGCCCGCAAAGCCCGCGCCGCGCGCCGACGATCTTCACGAGGAAGCCGCCAATCTTGTCGCGGCGGAAGAGGCGCGCCTCCAGAGTCGGATGCGCACGACGCCGCCTCCTGCCGCAGCTCCGGCCGCGCCTGCTGCGCCCGCGCCGCGTCCGGCCCCCGAACACCCCGCGACCGCGCCCGTCGCCGGTCCGCAAACGACGCCGGAACAGGATCTGCTGGATGATCTGCCGGACTTTGTCCGCAGCGAGGAGCCGGAAGATCGCGTCGTCCTGCCTTCCTCCCGTATCGAAGGCCCGTGGGTCACTTCCGACGGCGAAGCCAGCGCGGCTCTGAAAAACGCCTGGAAACAGCCGTCCCGGGGAACGACCCCGCAGCGTCGCCCCTCGGTGCCCTTTACGCCGACGCCCCGTCCTGCCGGCGGTATCGGCGACGTGGAAATAGGCGACCCCGTACCCATGACGCGCCCTCGCGCGCAGACGCCCACGGCAGCCCGCACACGTCCGGCGACGGACGCCCGGCAGGCGCCCCGCGCGACGCCCGCCGCGCAGCCTCCGCGGCAAAAGGGGGAAGGCGTGACGCAGCCTGATCCCGAGTACGACGAAGCCCGCGCCGCCATGCTGCGCCGTGTCGATACCCTTCTGCGGGAAACGCAGACGGCCTACAACGAGGGACGTCCGCAGCATGCGGCCATGACAGCCATGGATATTGCCAGAGAAATGGAAGCCTTCGGCATCCGCCATATCGCCCGCCTTGCCCGCAACGTTGAGCGGGCCGGAACGGCGGGGGACATGGAAGCTCTTGGCGATATCCTGCCCGAACTGTATAATGCCATGGAGCGCCTGTACATTCAGATGGATAAACGCTGATCAGCTTCCCCCCACCGCGATGCTGTCGCAAAACACAAAGGAGTCCCCATGCCGTATTCCAAGGTTCTCGTGCCCGTCGGCGGAAACAACGCTGTTGAACGCGGCCTGAAGGCACTGGCCCACGCCATTCCCCTCTGCTCCGCCGAAATCCTTCTCCTGAACGTGATGGAACCGCTGGCGGGCACCGTCGGCGGCGAAGCGCGCGAGGAGCTGATGAAAGAAGAACGCAAGGCCGCGGAAGAACAATTGCGTCCGCTGATCAATACGGTTGCCGAAAGGGGAAAGACCTGCCGGATCATCGTGGAAAGCGGCACCGTGGCCGACACCATCATTCGCGCCGCGCATGAACAGAACGCCGACATTATCGTCATGTATACCGATGGACGCGACGATGTAAGCAGCCTGCTGATCGGCTCCATCACCGAACGCGTGCTGCGCAATACCGATCTTCCCCTGCTGGCCGTCCGCCGCTAGAGCGTTTCACCTTTGAAAAAGGTGAAACCAAAGTGACATGTTTTTTGGGGGGAAGGGAAACCCCTCTGCTAGCGCGAGAGGGTTTTCCCTTCCCCCCAAGCCCCC